>CAXUIQ010000131.1:0-9026 GCA_964250815.1 uncultured Acetobacteraceae bacterium | reverse complement strand
CCGTGAGCGCCGGTCCAGCCTGTGCCGCGCGCCGGCGACGACTGGCGCAGGGCGCGGCCGCCGCGGGCCGCGCTGCCGTCCCCCGCCGCCGCGGGCGAACGCACGATGCTTGGCCGGCGCTCGAACCATACGCACGGCTGCCCGGCCAGCCTGGAGGCATACGCGCTGCCTATGGATCGCGCGTGAAAATCGTATTGGACGAGGCGGGGGAAGGCCCCCAAATCGACCGCAACGCATCTGGGACAAGGAGACGACCATGAACGTCCACCAGAACTTCATCGGCGGCGCCTGGACGCCGAGCAACGCCACCATCCCGGTGATCAACCCGTCGGACGGCCAGGCGATGGGCGAGATCGCCCGCGGCGGCGGCGCCGAGATCGACCGCGCGGTGCAGGCCGCCGAACAGGCGATGGACGGCGAGTGGGGCCGGCTCGACGCCACGGCGCGCGGGCGGCTGCTGCTCAGGCTGTCCGAGCTGATCCGCCGCGACGCGGAAGCGCTGGCCCGGATGGAGAGCGAGGATGTCGGCAAGCCGATGTCGCTCGCGCGCAGCGACGCCGCGGTGTGCGCCCGCTACTTCGAGTACTACGGCGGGGCGGCCGACAAGGTGCATGGCGAGACCATCCCATTCCAGAACGGCTTCACGGTGATGACCGTGTACGAGCCGCACGGCGTGGTCGGCGTGATCGTGCCCTGGAACTACCCGATGCAGATGACCGGGCGCTCCGTGGCGCCGGCGCTCGCCATGGGCAACGCGGTGGTGCTGAAGCCGGCGGAGGACACCTCGCTGACCGCGCTGGCCTTGGCGCGGCTGGCCGAGGAGGCCGGCTTCCCGAAGGGCGCCCTCAACGTGGTGACTGGTTTGGGCGAGGAGGCGGGCGCCGCGTTGGCCGGGCATCCCGGCATCCACCACATCTCCTTCACCGGCTCGCGCGAGGTCGGCTCCCTGATCCAGGCCGCGGCGGCGCGCAACACCATCCCCGTGACGCTGGAGCTCGGCGGCAAGTCCCCGCAGATCGTGTTCGCCGACGCGGACCTCGCGGAAGCCGGCAGCGTTGTCACCAAGGCGATCACGCAGAACGCCGGGCAGACCTGCTCCGCCGGCTCCCGCGTGCTGGTGGAGGATGCGGTGTACGACCGCTTCGTGGCCGACCTGGCGCAGCGGTTCAGCGCGCTCCGCGTCGGCTCCGCCTCGCAAGACCTTGACCTCGGCCCGGTGGTGAACCGCAAGCAGTGCGACCGGGTGCAGTCCTACATCGACCTCGCCAAGCGCGAGGGCCTGCCGATCCTGGCGGAGGGCCAGCTCGGCTCCAACCTGCCCGGCGAGGGCTTCTACGTCCGCCCGACCCTGATCGGGGACGTGCCGCCCGACCACCGGCTGGCGCAGGAGGAGATCTTCGGCCCCGTGCTGGTTGCCATCCGCGTGAAGGACGAAGAGGAGGCGCTGCGCGTCGCCAACGCCACCGAGTACGGCCTTGTCGCCGGCATCTGGACCTCCGACCTCGGCCGGGCGCTGCGCTTGTCGCGCAAGGTCAAGTCGGGCCAGGTCTATATCAACAACTACGGCGCCGGCGGCGGGGTGGAGCTGCCCTTCGGCGGCGTGAAAGGCTCCGGTCACGGACGCGAGAAGGGGTTCGAGGCGCTGTACGGCTTCGGCGCCGTGAAGATGATCGCGATCAAGCACGGGGGCTGACGTGGACGCGAGCACGAAGCCGCTGTCCGGCCTGCTGGTCGTGTCCCTGGAGCAGGCGGTCGCCGCCCCGTACTGCTCCTCCCGCCTGGCCGACGCCGGGGCGCGGGTGATCAAGATCGAGCGGGCGGAGGGCGACTTCGCCCGCGGCTACGACGCCGCGGTGAGCGGGCTGGCGAGCTACTTCGTGTGGCTCAACCGCGGCAAGGAGAGTCTCGTCGCCGACATCAAGGACCCCGGCGACGCGGCCATCCTCCACGCCATGCTGGCCCGGGCGGACGTGTTCATCCAGAACCTCGCCCCGGGCGCTGCCGCCCGCGCCGGCTTCGGATCGGAGGAGCTGCGCCGCCGCTACCCGCGCCTGGTCACGGTGGACATCACCGGCTACGGCGAGGGCCACGGCTATGCCGACATGAAGGCCTACGACCTGCTGGTGCAGGCCGAAAGCGGGCTGGCGCAGATCACCGGGCACCCGGCCGGGCCGGGCCGCGTCGGCGTGTCCGTGTGCGACATCGCCTGCGGCATGTCGGCGCACGCGGCGGTGCTGGAGGCGCTGATCGCCCGCGGCGTCACCGGGCAGGGCGCCCGGCTGCAGGTCAGCCTGTTCGACGGCATGGCCGACTGGATGAACGTTCCCCTGCTCTACGCCGAGGGCACCGGCCGCGCGCCGGAGCGCGTGGGCCTCGCCCATCCCTCCATCTGCCCCTACGGCGCTTTTCCCACCGCGGACAGCGCCCTGGTGCTGGTCTCCATCCAGAACGAACGCGAATGGCAGCGCTTCTGCGCCGGCTTCCTGGGCGATGCCGCGCTGCCTGCCCGCCCCGGCTTCGAGAGCAACAACAGCCGGGTGGCGAACCGGGCGGAGGTCGATGCCACCGTGGCCCGCGCCTTTGCCGGGCTGGACCGCGACGAGGCGGCACGGCGCCTGCGCGCGGCAGGCACGGCCTATGGCCTCGTCAACGGCGTCATGGACCTCCCGCACCACCCGGCGCTGCGCCGGGTCACGGTGGGAACGGAGCGCGGCCCGGCCTCCATCGTGGCGCCGCCCGCCATCCGCGACGGGCAGCAGGCGCCCGAGCTTGGCCCGGTGCCCGCGCTTGGGCAGCACACGGCGGCGATCCGGCGGGAGTTCGCGCCGGCGGCCAAGGCGGCGGAGTAGGGCGATGGCGACGATCACCGAGGCAGACCTGGTCGCGTCCATCGCCGACGCGCTGCAATTCATCTCCTACTATCACCCCGCCGATTATATTCAGAACCTGGCCGAGGCCTGGCGTCGGGAGGAAAGCCCGGCGGCGCGGGACGCCATGGCGCAGATCCTGGTGAACTCGCGCATGGCCGCCGCCGGCCGCCGCCCGATCTGCCAGGACACCGGCACCGCCCAGGTGTTCATGAAGGTGGGCCTCGGCGCCCGCATCGACACCAAGCGCGGCTTGCAGGAGATCGTGGACGAGGCCGTCCGCACAGCCTGGCTGACCGAGCGCAACCCGCTGCGCGCGTCCGTCGTGTCCGACCCGCTGTTCGCGCGCCGCAACACCGGCGACAACACGCCGGCGATGCTTCATGTCGAGCTGGTGGCGGGCGACACGGTGGAGGTCCACGTCGCGGCCAAGGGCGGCGGCTCGGAGAACAAGGCGAGGTTCGCGGCGCTGAACCCGAGCGACGACGTGGCGGACTGGGTGGTCCGCACGGTGGAAGGGCTGGGCGCCGGCTGGTGCCCGCCCGGCCTGGTCGGCCTCGGCGTCGGCGGCTCGCCGGACAAGGCGATGAGCCTGGCCAAGCAGTCGCTGCTCGACCCGATCGACCTTCCCGCCATCCGTGCCCGCGGGCCGGCGAGCAAGGAGGAGGAGTTGCGGCTGGCGCTGTGCGACCGCATCAACGCGCTCGGCATCGGCGCCCAAGGCCTTGGCGGGCTGACCACCGTGCTCGACGTCAAGCTCCGCACCTTCCCGACCCATGCGGCCTCCTTGCCCGTGGCGCTGATCCCGCAATGCGCGGCCGACCGGCACGTGCATTTCACGCTGGACGGGTCCGGCCCCGCGCGCCTCGACCCGCCCGGGCTTGACGCCTACCCGGAAGGGCTGGCCGTCGCCGGCCCGGCCGGGCGGCGCGTGAACCTCGACACCCTGAGCCGCGAGGAGGCGGCGGCCTGGCAGGCGGGAGAGACGCTGCTGCTGTCCGGGCGGATGCTGACCGGGCGCGACGCGGCGCACCTGCGCATGGTGCAGATGCTGGCGCGCGGCGAGCCGCTGCCGGTCGATCTGCGCGGCCGGGCGATCTACTACGTCGGCCCGGTGGACGCGGTGGGTGGCGAGGCGGTCGGCCCCGCCGGACCCACCACCTCCACGCGGATGGACAAGTTCCTCGACACCATCCTGCCCGCGACCGGCCTCTTGGTGATGATCGGCAAGGCCGAGCGCGGCCCGGCGGCGGTGGACGCCATCGCGCGGCACGGCTGCGCCTACCTGATCGCCGTCGGCGGCGCCGCCTACCTGGTCTCCAAGGCCATCCGCTCGGCCCGCGTGCTGGCCTTCCCCGACCTCGGCATGGAGGCGATCCACGAGTTCGTCGTCGAGGACATGCCGGTCACGGTCGCGGTGGACACGGCGGGACGGTCCATCCACCGCACCGGCCCGGCGCGCTGGCGGCGGCCCGCTCCCGCTCCCGGGCTTGTCCCCGTCACGGCCTGATCCAAAAGCACGCTCAAGGCGGACAACAACTCTGCTGGGGCTGGACCGAGAGACGGCAGAGGCAGGACGAGGTGATCGGCACGTCGGCCTTGGCCAATGCGGACGCGAGCTTCCGCCGGACGCCGGGCAACTCCTCGGCCTCGCCGCGCCGCTGGAGGCATTCCGCCAGCCCGTGCAGCGACCAGACGTTGCCGGGGTGCTGGGTGCAGCGCTGGACCCGTCCGCTGAGGCCGAGGTCGTCGCGATAGACCGCCTCCGCGTCGTCGTATCGCCCCTGCTCGGCGAGCAGTGCCGCCAGCGCATGGCGCGGCGGGTGCATCCAAGCCCACGGCTCGGTGTAGCCGAGGTTGTCGTCGCGCCGGACGCTTTCGCGCAGGTGGGCGAACGCTTCCTCGGTGTCGCCCTTGTGATACGCAAGCTCGCCGTCCAGCATCGCTTCAGCGACGGCGAGGATGTCCTGCGCAGTGTTGCTCAGGAAGCGGCGGCCGGCCGGCACGCGCTGCAAGGCGTCGCGGAAGCGCCGGCGCTCCTCCTCCGCCTCCGCGATCCGCTTCAGCGAGGCGTAGGCGACCCCTTTGGCGTAATGGTGCATCGCCGCCGTGACCGGGTAGAGGCCGGGCTCCGCCGGCGGCTGCTCGGCGATGATGTCGTGCCAGCGGCCGAACCGCACGAGCACGTGCACGTGCATCGAGTAGTAGCCCTCGGTCATCGTGGCGAGTTTCGGCCGCCCCTGCACGGCGACCACCTCCCGCGTGACCAGGCTCCGCAGCTTCTGGGCCGCGGCCAGCGCCGGGCGGTACTGGCCGAGGAACATGCAGACGGACATCAGGAGGTGGATGTCGTGGCAGCGCGCCGTGAGGTAGAAACCGATGCCGGGCTGGTGTTCGGCATACTTGTCGTCTGCCGCGATCGCCTTGTGGCTCGCCGCCCGCGCCCGGTCGTACGCGCCGCACAGCGCGTAGATGTGGCCCGGCATGTGGTTGAGGTGTCCAGCATCCGGGCACAGGCCGCCCAGGAGGTCGGCCGAGCGCATCGCGCGCTCGGGCTCGTTCGACATCTCCATGATGTGGATGTGCAGGTGCAGAATGGCCGGATGCGGCGCCACGCCGCCCGCGTCGGCCAGCGCGACCGCCCGCTCGCAGACCGCGAGCGCCTCCAGCACGTCCGAGTTGGGCGCCGGCTTGCCGGTCCTGACGTCCCACAGCCGACGCGGCGTGCGGGTGATGAGCGCCTCCGCGAACAGCGCGGCGACGTCGAGATCGTCCGGATGGGCGCGATGGACCTGGCGCAGCGCGGCCGCGTAGTCGTCGTCCCAGCGCGCGTATTCCTCCGGCGCCACCGGGTGCGCCCGCTGGAAGCGGCAGGCGAGCGCCTCCACAAGCTCCGCTTCCACTTCGGTCGCGTGGTCGAAGCGGGCGCGGGCCTGGGCGATGTGCGCGGCCGCCAGCGCGGTGGCCGCCGCCGCCTCCGCGATGCCGAACTCGCGCCAGGCAAGGTTGTAGAACGGACCCGAGCCGTAGGCGACGCCCCAATGCGCCATGACGCAGGCCGGATCGCATTCGAGCGCGCGCTGGAAGCAGCGGACACCCTCTTCCTGGTGGAAGCCGAAGCACCAGTTCAGGCCCCGGTCGAACCAGGCCTGCGCCTGCGGCGACCGGGTCGAGATCTTGCGGCTGTGAGCGCCGAGGGCGAATGGGTATGCTTCCACGGCTGTCAGGAAACACCATGAGCACCCGCGTTGCCAGCCTGCCGATGTACAACCTCCCGGAGATGGTGGCGGCGAACACGGCGTTCTGGCGCGCGTTGGCCGAGGAGCTGCAGCGGGACGGCGTCGCGGACGCGCCCGGCGAGCTGCTGATGGAGAGCCCGTCGGTGCCGGAGGCGATCCGCCCGGGAACCCTGTTCACCCAGACCTGCGGCTACCCGCTGCAAACGATCTACCAGGGGCAGCACCAGTTGCTCGGGGTGCCCAGCTACGACGCGCCGGGCTGCGGCGAGGGCACGCACCGGGCGTTCATCTTGGTGCGCGCCGACTCGCCGCTGGAACGGCTTGAGGACCTTCGGGGCGGAACCTTTGCGCTCAACAGCCGGCACTCCAACTCCGGCATGAACCTGCCGCGCCTCTTGTTCGCCCGGATCGCCGGCGGGCCGCGCTTCTTCGCCCGGGTGATCGAGACCGGCAGCCATGCGGCGAGCATGCGGCTCGTCGCCGCCGGGGACGCCGACGCCGCGTCGATCGACTGCCTCACCTACGCCTTCCTCGGCGATTACCGGCCGGCGGCGCTTGCGGGATTGAGGCGGTTCGCCGACACCCCGGAAAGCCCGGCGATCCCGTTCGTCACCGCCGCCGACACGCCGCCCAACGACGTTGCCGCCCTGAGGCGCGCCCTGTCCCGCGTGGCGGCAGACCCGCGGCGCCGGCCCGTGCTGGACCGGCTTCGCCTCCGCCGCATCGGCCCCGCCGACCCGGCCGCCTACGCCCGCCTGCTCGACTACGAACGCGAGGCGTTCGCGCTGCGCTATGGGAGTATCGCCTGACACGGTTCCCGGATGACGGGTTCCACGGACCGGGACAGCCTGGCGGCCATGCCTGGGGAGCGAGTTCGTGGCGCAGACGGTTGGGCGCTTGCCTGCCGCAGGGTTGGAGACGCGCTGCCGGGCGGCTGCGCGCGCCGCCCGACGATGGCGGGCGCTCGACCGGCGCCAACAGGTCGGTGCAACATGCTGCCGCATGATCCCAACCCGCCGCTCCGCCCTTTTCGCCGCAGCAGGCCTCATGGCCAGCCGTGCGGCCCGTGCGGAGGAGCACGTCTTCCTCGACTACACGCAAGACGAGTTGGACCGCGCCTACGACCAGTCGAGCTGGGCGCCGGCGCAGGCCGCGATCCTGTCGCGCTACGCAGCGGACAGCGCTTCGGTGCGGCGAGCCTACCCTCCGCGCACCGAACGCTATGGCGGCACCGAGGCGGAGGCGCTGGACATCTTCGCACCCCGGCCGCCTCCACCTGCCGAGCCGGGGCGTCCAGTCACGGGCGCCCCGGTCCTGGTGTTCCTCCATGGCGGCGCCTGGCTGCGGCTGACGAAGGACGACGCATCCGCCCCGGCGCCGACGTTCGTGGACCGGGGCGCAGCCTGGGTCGTGCCCAACTTCGCCAGCGCCCGCCAGGTCGGCCTTGCCGACATGGCGGAGCAGTGCCGGCGCGCCCTGGCCTGGGTGGTGCGCAATGCCGCAGGCTTCGGCGGCGATCCCCGGCGCGTGTTCCTGGCCGGCCATTCCTCCGGCGCGCATCTCGGCGGCGTGCTGCTCACCACAGACTGGGCCGCGCGCGGGATGCAGGCCGACCCGGTCCAAGGTGCCCTGCTGATGAGCGGCATCTACGAACTGCGCCCGGTCATGCTGTCGTCCCGGCGCAGCTACCTCCATGCCACGGAGGAGGAGGTCGCGGCGCTCAGCCCGATGCGCCACCTCCACCGGATCACCTGCCCGGTCACGGTGTCCTGGGGCGACCAGGACAGCCCGGAGTTCAAGCGGCAGTCGCGCGTGTTCGCGGACGTCCTCGCCGGCATGGGCCGGCTTGCGGCGCAGCGCACGCTGTTCAACACGAACCACTTCGAGGAACCCGAGCAACTCAACCGGCCAGGCACCATGCTGGCCCAGGCGGCGCTGGGCATGATGGGGTTGGGCTAGAGCCTGATCGCTTCAGGTAGAAGAAGCGATCAGGCTCCAGCATTTTGATGAAGAACGCGAGACCTCGTTTCAAGTTGAGGCCAACCTGAAACGATACCGCTCTAGGTTGACCGGGAAACAGCTTCCTGAGCGCAGCGCACCGTGCAGGGCGGCGCAGCCGATCCTGCCCGCGGCCTGCAGCAGAACCGGTGGAGGACCCAACCCGCGCACCAACCGCGCCGCGGGAGCCTCCGCCTCAGATACCAGTTGACGGCCCGGCGCGAAGCGGCGCCTCCTTCGACTCACAAGAAACGGCGGGGAAGCGGTCCGGTGGTCCGTCCATGAGCAGGCACCTGAACCAGGAGCGGATCGTCTTCGCGATCACCGTCCTGCTGTTCGCGCTGTTCTCGGCCAGCCTCCCCCGTTTCCTGACGGTGGAGAACGTGCTGACGCTCGTGCGCAGCGTTTCCGTGCTCGGCATCCTCGGCGCGGGCATGGCGGTCGTGGTCATCGGGCGAGGCATCGACCTCGCGATCGTCGCCATCATGGCCGTCTCGGTCGCGCTCACGCTTGACCAGTCGGCGCTCGGGACGCCCCTCGCCGCCGCCTTCCTGATCGGCCTCGGCTTCGCGCTCCTCTGCGGCCTGGCCTCGGGCCTGCTGATCGCCTACGCCGAGGTCCCGGCGATCTTCGCCACCTTGGCCATGGGCGCGATCATCTCCGGCCTCGGCCAGTTCCGGCTGCTGACGCTGAGCGAGGTTTACGTCACCCCCGCGAGCGAGCCGCTCTCCTCCATCGGCACGGGGCGCGTGCTGGGCGTGCCGGATCCGGTGCTGTGCCTGGCGGCCGTCGCGCTGGCCGCGTTCTTCCTGCTCCGCGCCACCAAGACCGGGCGCTTCATCTACGCCGTCGGCGACAACCCGCGGGCGGCGCACGTGACCGGCGTGCCGGTCCGGCCGATCATCGTGCTGCAGTTCGTGCT
>CAXUIQ010000130.1:0-9084 GCA_964250815.1 uncultured Acetobacteraceae bacterium | reverse complement strand
TGATGGCGAACACGATGGGATAGACGACGATGGTGTAGGGCAGCGCGAAGAAGCCTTGTGCCCCGATGGCGAACACCTGGGCGGGCACGGCGATCACGGTGTAGGCGGTGTAGAAGTCCCCGCCGACCAGGAACCAGGTGATCCAGGTGCCGAAGTTGCGCCCGCCCAAGCCCCACTCGTCGAGGTGGGCGTGGTCGGCCGTGCCCTTCTGCCAGCGTGAGGCCGCGAACCCCATGATGGTAACAAGGGCGAAGAAGAAGATGCAGACGGACAGCGCCGTCCAGTCGAGGTCGGCGGCGGCGCTCACGGCTCGTTCCCATGGCCGGCGCTGCGGTAAACGATCCAGGTCAGGAGCGCGGTGATCGGCACCCAGGCGAGCTGGTACCAGTAGAAGAAGGGGAACCCGAACAGCGACGGCGATGCCGAGTTGTAGAACGGCACCCACAGCAGCCCGAGGAAGGGAAGCAACAGCAAGACCCACATCGCGACGTTCCCTTCATGCCATGGCAGGGGCTGCGGACGCCCTGCGCCGTTGCGATCCCTTATGTCGGGGCGGGGTCCGCGTTGCAAGCCGGCGCGGCGCCGGGCAGGCCGGGACCGTCCGCCCCCGTCTTGATCCCGCCCGTCCCGAAGCCCGTCGCGGACTCATGCGCCGGACAGCCGTCCGTGCGCGGCAAGAAGGGCGGCGGCCACGGCGTGCAGCGCCGCAAGCTGCCGCCGGGCCAGCTTCAGCGCTTCCCTGTCCGGCCCGGCGGCGTCGCCGATCTGCTCCTGCAGGTCCGCCGCGTCCCGGGTGAAGCCGTCCCAAAGGCTTTCGATCCGGGCTTGGGCCGTGCTGCCCGCCATCTCCGGCTCGGACGCCCATCCGGCCACGATGGCGCCGACCTCCTGGGCGATGCGGGCTGGCGATGCCCCGGCCGCTGCCAGCCGGCTCAGGGACGCCTGGGCGTCGTTCAACGGTGCGGCGTCGTCCCCGGCCATGCCTGCGCCTCCTGCATTGCTGCGGCTGGTGCCGATGCCGGCAACGGGCCGCGGCCGAATGTCGGGCATGCCCTCCGCCGCGGCAACGGCGCACGAATGCGCGAGATGGCCCAGGGCACGCATTGCCCTGGAACCGTCAGGGCTGGCCTTGGTTCGTATTCGGCATGGGTGCGCTTCGGAAGCGCGCCCGCCCGGCGCCAGCCGGCAGGCGGGCCGCCGGATGTGGCCGCGGGATCATGCAAGCACACAGGAAGCGACCATGCAGATTGCCGACATCATGACCCGCAATCCCCAATCCGTGCAGCCCGGCGACACGCTCCAGACGGCGGCGCAAGCGATGGACGAGCTTAACGTCGGCATTCTTCCGGTCTGCGAAGCTGGCCGGCTGGTCGGCCTCTTGACCGACCGGGACATCGTCGTCCGGTCCACCGCGGCCGGCCAGGACCCATGCAGGACGGCCGTAGCGGACGCCATGACCACCGCCATACACAGCGTGCGCGAGGACGCCTCCGTGCAGGACGCGGTCCGCATCATGCAGGAGTACCAGGTCCGCAGGGTGCCGGTGCTGGACGCGGAGGACCGGATCGCCGGCATCCTGTCCCTGGGCGACCTGGCCGATGCCAGCGCCCCGGAAGCGGCCTCGACCCTGGAAGCGGTCTCGACGCCCTCCGCGCCGGACCGGTAGCCGGCGCGCCGGGCGACGGCATGGACGAAGCCGCGCGTCGTGCCGGACTCACGGGGAGCGGGGCGTCCCGTCCTCCAGGCCCGGCGGCGCATCCGCCGCACGGGACGACGTGCCCATGATCCTGGCGCGGTTGTGCTCGATCATGCGGTAGCAGGCGCATGCCTTTCCCTCCAGCCCGGCGCGGTCCAGGACCGTGATGCGTCCGCGCGACTGGCGGATCAGGCCTTGCGCTTGCAGCGCGTTCGCCACGACGGAGATGCCGGCCCGGCGCACCCCCAGCATGGCGGACAGGAACTCTTGGGTCATCGGCAGGTCATCGCCGTCGATGCGGTCCCGGCTCATCATCAGCCAGCGCGCCAACCGGCCCGGCAATTCGTGCCGGGCATTGCACGCCGCGATCTGCGAGTTCTGCATCAGCATGACCTGCACGTAGCGCAGGCAGCGGTCGCGCAGCGTCGGCAACACGTCCACCATCTCGCGAAGCGCCGTGGCGCGGAGGCGGTAGGCGCGGCCCGGGATCTGGACAAAGGCGCGGTGCACGCTGATCGGCTCGGTGCTGAGCAGCACCGGCAGGCCCACAAGTCCGTCGCGTCCGGTCGTGCCGACCTCGACCAGGCCATGGTCCCCGGTGTCGGCGGTCAGGAACGCCAGGCCGGACTCAAGAAAGAACACCTCGTCGATCGGCGCCCCGGCTTCGTGCAGGACCTGCGACGTGACAAGGGTGACCGGCACCAGGAGCGGACGCAGCCGCTCAAGCTCGCCGGCCGGCAGGGCACGCAGCAGCTCGTTGCGAAAACTTGCGTTTTCGGCCGCAGGCACGACGGACATCGCTGGTTCCAGAAGAGAACGGTTGAAGAGAAGCGCAGGCAGAACTACTGCTACGCACTTTTCAACGGTCTTGTGCAACGTTCCGCGGCCTATGGGGCGTTCGAAAGCGTACCTAATGACAAATTAAAAGACCGAACCGGCAAGAATTGTCACAAAATGGCACAGCCGGGCATAACAGCCGCATGCCTCCGCTTCCAGGCCCGCGCGGTCGCAGATCACGATCCGTCCGCGGCTATGCCGCAACACGCCGTGCGCTTGCAGCGCGCCGACCGCAATGGTGACGCCGGGCCGGCGGACCGCCAGCGTGGTCGCCAGCAGGTCCTGGGTCAGCGGCAGCTCGTCGCCGTCCATGCGGTCATGCGCCATCAACAGCCAGCGCGCCAGCCGCTCCGGCAGCGTATGGCGGCTGTTGCAGGCTGCGACCTGCGCGATTTGCGCGACAAGCGTTTCCAGGGCGTGCCGCATGGCCCGGCGCAGCACCGGCGCGTTCTCCAAGCTGGCATGCAGGACATCGGCACGGATGCTGTAGGCCGTCCCAGCCACCTGCACCGTGGCCTGCAAGGTGGAAGCCGGGTCAGCCGCAAGCAGCACCGACGACCCGACCACGCTTTCCCGCCCGACCAGGCCCACCTCGACCCGGCTTTCGGCACTTCCCGCCTCCGCCGCCAGCGACACGTAGCCTCCTTCGACGAAGTACGCCTGCCCGACCTGGCCTCCGGCCTGATGCAGGACGTCGCCTTGGGCCAGCCGGACACGGGCCAGGTGGGGCCGGAGGCGCCGAAGCTCCTCGGCGGGAAGCATCTGCAGCAGCCGGTTGCGGAACATCGGCCGGGTCGGCGAAGAGAACGTGTCCAAGGCGCTCTCCCGATTGGATGCGCCCATGCGCCGCTCTCGCTAACCCTGAACTGCCCCGTCGCGGCGCTCCCTCCACGCCGGGCGGCTCGGGCCGGCGACCGTTGCTGCCCGATCCGCCCTGATCTATGTTAGCTGCGCCGAATGTTCCGCGCAACGCTCGTTCCGCTGGGCCGAAGACTCCCTGGACAGTCAAGCCTGGCTGCGTTGCGGGCCAACCGGTGCCAGTCCGCGATTGCGGAGAGGCTGGCGCAGGCCACGTCGCACGCAGGGTCAGGCGTCCGGCGATCCCTGCCGGACGTAGCTGCGCCAGAAAGCCTGGGACGTGAGGCGCGGCGAGGCCGATTGCCACGCGCGCCGCAGTTCCGGCGCAGAACGGCGCAGCCGCCAGATCGCGCGCAGCCCGCCGGCGAGCAAGCGGCGGAAGCTCGCCCGGTCGCGCCGGAACGTCGGCAGGTCGCGGTCCCAATGCGTGTCCACGGCCAGGCAATCCGACCGCATGACCCGAAACCAGACAAGGTTCTGCACCTGCAGCGCCTGCGGCGGCGCGGCGGCCGGGCTTGCACGGACCCAGTTCAACAGCAGCGCACGCGCCAGCGCGACGACGAAGCCGGGCGCGAACCGTGGCGATGCGCCGACCGGCGCCGCGGCCAGCACGCGCTCCCGCCGGGTCCACTCGTCGGGATAGCGGCTCCGAAGCTCGGCGAGTCCGGCGTGCAAGGGCCGGGGGTCCCCGTCCAGGAGGGCGGGTCCGCGCAGGCCGTCTTCCATCGCCCGCACGATCAGCGCGGCATTGTAGTACCGGTAGGTCAGGAGCTGGATCAGCAGCCGCTTCAGCAGCAGCACCGCCACCCGGTTAGGCGCGAAGTCCCCGTGCAGCGCCGCGCAGGCCAGGGCGTTGCGCGTTTCGTAGTACAGTTGCCATCCGCCGATCTTGAGGTAGAACGGCTCGTGCCAGACCGCGACGCCCGGCAGCGGCACGGTGGGCAGCCCGGCCTCGTGCAGGCGCATGCCGAACTCGATGTCGTCGCCGCGGATGAAGCAGGGCAGCGGCATCCCGACCCGCTCGACCCACCGCTTCGGGAAGCCGAACATCCACCACCCGTTGAAGTGCATGGCGCCCGGGTCCAGCAGGGCGTCCAAGCTCTCCGGTTCGAGGAGGTCGAGGCCGTGGTGCAGCGGCTTCGGCGCCCAGTTCGGCAGCACCACGGCGCCGGCCTCGTAAAGGCTGGTCGGGCGCACGCTGTCCAGCATGTGGCCGCCCAGCGCGAGGCCGTCCTGCGCCAGGGTGAAGAACGCGGCCATGCGGCGCAGGCTCTCGGGTTCCACCCGCACGTCGTCGTCGAGCAGGCAGGCATGGGTGACGGCGGGATCGTCAAGCGTCTCCAGCAGGCCGCGGCCGAACCCCCCGGCGCCGCCGAGGTTGGCCTGCTCCACGATGCGCAGCCGGGGGCCGAGCCGGGCGGCGGCGCACAGGACCGGCCGCGTCGCCAGCCCCGGGCGTCCCTGGTTCACCACGATCACCCGGGCCACCGCGGTTTCGAGGTCCTCGGCGCCGGCGATGGCCGCCAGCACCGCGGCCAGTTCCGGCTCCCGGTTGAAGGTGCAGATCACCACGCCCAAGCGGGCGGGCGGCTGCCCGGTCCCCGGGGTGGACCAGCTCGCGCTCCGCAGCGCCGCCGGCCCGCCGAGCGCCGTCAGGTCGAACCACAGCAGCCCGGCCTGGCGGTAATGCGGCGCGTCCATCGGCAGGACGATGCGGGCAGGCCCGGCGACCTCCTGCTCGTGCAGCAGCGTGCGACCGGTATCGGGGCTGCGGCGCCAGACCCGGACGACGGCCCGCCCCTCAACCTGCAACGACAGGGCGAGGGCGCCGGCGCGGGTGTAAAGCCGCCAATGCCGTTCAAACAGCGCGTTGAAGTAGGTATCGAACGATACGGTCACGCCTTGCGCGATCCGCAATGCGCCATCGCCCGTGGCCCGCGCCGCGTCAATCGCCGACGTGTCCTCGCCAGCAGGTTTCCAATAAAGCGGTTGCAGAGTCGTTGTACGGTCGAGAATTACTTTCGTCAGCACTACGTCGGCAACAACCTCGTCTGCGTCGGCTGTCTTGTCCAGGTGTTCCAGGGTAGCCATACCGAGCCGCGATATAACAGCACCTTTGCGTTTGACATTGATCCGATGCGATCAACATAACATGCGCCAGGGGTCAAGGTTCGGCAGCTTGAGGTCAAAAAACGCGGGTGCCCGGAATTGCTGCAGCTTCGCCCAACAAGCCATGTGCCTCTGCTCCGCCCCGCCCAGACGTGCGAGCCGCGCGTGGTCGTCGTCATCGTCACCCGGGACCGGCCCGTGCTGCTCCGGCAATGCCTCGACGCCGTGCTGGACCAGGCGCGCCGGCCGGACGCGGTGGTCGTCGTGGACAACGCCAGCCAGCACGCGACGGGCGCGCTGCTGGACGAGTACCCGGGCGTCCGGCGCATTCGGCTGGCGCAGAACCTTGGCGGCGCCGGCGGGTTCCAGGCGGGCATCCGGGGCGCCTTGGACGACGGCGCCGACTGGCTCTGGCTGATGGACGACGACGGACGGCCTGCCGGGCCGGATTGCCTCGCCCGCCTGCTCGCCACCGCCGCCGCGCGCCGCGCCGAGCTGGTCGGCCCCCTCGTGATCGACGCCGAGGAGCCGCGCCGCCTGTCGTTCCCCGTTCGCATCGCCGGGCGCACGCTGTTCGAGGCCGACGCCGTGGCGCGGCACGGCTCGGTGCCCGGCTTTGCCCACCTGTTCAACGGAGCGCTGATCGGCGCCGGGCTGTTCCGGCGGGTCGGCCTGCCCGATCCGCGCTTCTTCATCCGGGGCGATGAGGTGGAGTTCCTGTTCCGCGCCCGGCGCGCCGGCGCCCGCATCGTCCTCGACACCGCCGCCCGCTTCCTGCACCCGGGGTCGCAGGCGGAGATCCACCCGATCCTGCTCGGGTGCTTCTACGCGGTGGTGCCGCGGGAAGCCGGCAAGCAGTTCTACCAGTTCCGCAACCGCGGCTACATCTTCCGCCGCTACGGCATGTGGGGCTGGCTCGCGGCCGACGTGGTGCGCTACGGCTACTACTTCATGATTACCCGGCGGGCCGACATGGCCGGACTGGCCCGGTGGGCCGCCGCGACCACCTCCGGCGTCCGCGGCGGCTTCATGCGGGAGTAGGCGGGCGGGCGCAGGAGGGCTTCAGGGCTTCAGCGCGCCCACGGCATCCACATACACGGCATAGACCGAGGTGCTAGCCGCCACGAACAGCCGGTTCTTCTTGCGGCCGCCGAAGCACAGGTTGGCGCAGGTCTCGGGCAGGTGGATCTTGCCGATCATCTCGCCGGTGGGGGCAAAGCAGCGCACCCCGTCCTCCTTCGGGTCGGCCCAGCCCATGCTGCACCAGATGTTGCCCTCCGTGTCGGCGCGCATGCCGTCGGTGAAGCCCGGCGCGAAGTTCTCGGCGAACACCTTGCCGCCCGAAAGCTTGTCGCCGTTCACGGCAAACGACCGGATGTTCGCCGGGCCGCCGTGGGTGATGCCGCTGTCGATGATGTAGAGCGTCTTCTCGTCGGGCGAGAAGCAGATGCCGTTCGGCCGGGTGAAGTCGCCCGCGACCACGCTGGCCGCGCCGGATTGCGGGTCAAGGCGATACACGTTCTTCGGCAGCTCGGCCGTGTCCTTGTGGCCCTCGTAGTTGCCGTCGATGCCGTAGCCCGGGTCGGTGAACCAGATCGCGCCGTCCGACGCCACCACGATGTCGTTCGGCGCGTTCAGCGGCTTGCCCTGGTACTTGTCCATCAGCACGGTGATCGTGCCGTCGTGCTCCGTCCGGGTGACGCGGCGCGCGTCGTGCTCGCAGGTGACAAGCCGGCCTTCCCGGTCGATCGTGTTGCCGTTGGAGTAGTTGGACGGGCTGCGGAACACGCTGACATGCCCGTCCGCTTCCAGCCATTGCATCATGCGGTTGTTGGGGATGTCGCTCCAGACCAGCCGCCCGCTCGCGGGGAAGAACACCGGCCCTTCCGCCCATCGGAAGCCGGTGGCGATCCGCTCGATGGCGGCGTTTCCGACCTTGCCGTGGAACCGCTTGTCGAGCACCTCGACCCGCGGGTCCGGGTAGCGCGTGCCCGGCAGGTCGCCGAGCGGCAGTTGGTCGGCATGGGCCGCCCGGGTGGCGGCGAGGGCCGCGGCGGCCGTTGCGGCGGCCAGGACTTGGCGTCTTTGCATGGTGTCCTCCCTTTCCTGCGCCGTCTTGCTGCGGCGCCAGGATGGCGGAGGTTAGCCAGCCCGAAAGCGCGGGTCCACGCATTCCGCCTTGAACGGGCCGCAGGCATGACGCAAAAACATATCGCTTGCAGCGTGGTCGCCCGTCTGCCCGCCAGGCGCCGCCATGTCGCACCCCGGCCCTCGGCAGGGCGGCGCGAGGAGGTCCAAGGTTTGAGCAACGACACTGCCGGCGAGTCTCCGAAGCCACGCTCGTTCGCCGACGCCGCCGCGCTGCTGCCGTCGGTGGTGCCCGTCCCCAGGATCGAGCCGGCGGAAGCGGTCCCGCGGGCGACGCCCGCCGCGTTGCCAGGGCCGGTCGCGGCTGGCCCGGCTCCCCTGCCCGTGTCGGAGGCCATACCCTCCCGGGTTGGCATCTTCGCCGCGGCGTTCCCACCGGGCGCGAAGTTCTCGCCCCCCATCGGGCCGGATGGCTTGCTCGCCGGGTTGGCAACGTTCATGCGCCGAAGGGCTTGGGTCCTGGCAGTGCTTCCGGCGGCGGCTGCCGGGTTCGCAGCGTGGCATGGCATCGGAAACGGGCCTGTCGCTGCCGGCAACTTCACGCCCGCAACCCGGGCGGCCGCGCCGAGCGGCACAGGCATGTCCGAAGCCGCGCCGCAACCAGGGGCCGGCATCGGCACGCCGCAGGCCGCACCCGCCGCCCCGGCGAGGCAGTCGGCCGCGGAGCCCAGCCCGGCCCAGCCAGCGGCCACCCCCGCCGGCAAAACGGTTGCAGGCTCGCCCCTTGCGGCAGCGCCCGACGCAGTTCCCGTGCCCTACAGCCTGATCGTGTTGCATCCCCGGCCGGCGTCGGCGGCGGGCGACGCGGCCAACGGCCGGATCACCGCGCTGCTGCAGCCCCTTGCCGCGCGGCTCGAAGTGCAGAAGCCGGCCGGAACCAAGGGCCGGCTGACGGTGCACTACTTCCATGACGAAGATGCGGACGCGGCAAGGGCGCTGGCCGACACGGTCCGCACGCCCGGCAGCCGCGTGCACGTGCGGGGACCGGTCCGCACCAGCCCACCCTGGCCGCGGAACGCCTTCGAGGTTTGGCTGCGGGGACCGTAGGCGCCGGCCCGGCGGCCAGGGTTTGACGGTTCCGCGACGCCAGGCGGGTGGAGGTTGAACGAGCCCAAGGGAACAAAGCCACACATTCCGCTGCCGAAGGCAGGGTGTTCGCCCGCTTGCGCGGCCGTTCCCGATCAGACAGGGTTCCGCATGGATAGAGACGGTTTATGTAGAATGGCGCAGCTATGACTGCCGATCATGGGGGACACAGCGAATATCAGGCACCTCTCCAACGCCAATGCGGGTGACAATGCCTCCAATGGGCTTGCGGGCGGGAACACGCTGTCGCAGGCCGACCGGTCTGGCTGGGGCCAAGCGGCAGACGGAGGCGGGCTAGGTGTAGCGGCTTGCACTTATCCGCGGTCGGGCGCGACTTCATCGGCCTGAAC
>CAXUIQ010000129.1:1195-9101 GCA_964250815.1 uncultured Acetobacteraceae bacterium | reverse complement strand
AGCCCACGATGGACTGGGGCTTCGTCGCCATCCTGCCGCTGCTCGGCACGCTGCCGGAGGAGTTCACGGATTACGAGACCATCCATCCCGCCATCGACCGGGCGCGCAACGTCTGCACGCTGCCCTGGGGCACGGAGCTGCCGCTTGACCCGTTCTTCGGCATAATCGGCGTGGCGCCGCCCAAGGCGTGGGGCCGCTGCGGCTCCCCGGTGCCGCGCGCCTTCGGCGGCAACATGGACAACAAGGAGCTGAAGTCCGGCACGACGCTGTACCTGCCGGTGTTCAACGAGGGCGCGCTGTTCATGGCGGGCGACGGCCACGGCGTGCAGGGCGACGGCGAGGTGTGCATCACAGCACTTGAGACCGGCCTGTCCGGCACCTTCCGCCTCACCGTGCGGCGGGATTTCAAGGTCGATTTCCCGTTCGCCGAAACGCCCACGCACCTGATGTCGATTGGCCTCGACGAGGACCTGGACGACGCCGCCAAGCAAGCGGTGCGGGAGATGGTCATGCACGTCTGCCGCCGCACCAACCTGTCGCGCAACCAGGCCTACATGCTGTGCTCGCTAGTCGGCGACCTGCGGGTGACGCAGACCGTGGACGGCAACAAGGGCGTGCACATGCTGCTCGCCAAGTCATACCTCTGACCCGCAGGAAGCCCGCAATGCACAAGATCGCCTCCGCCGCCCTCGGTTTCTCTCTGCTGGCGGCGCACGCCCACGCGCAGTCGCCCATCCGCATCGGCGTCCCCATTGGGCTGAGCGGGGCGAACAGCGTCGTGGCGCCCTCCGTCGTGCAGGCGGCGGAGCTTGCGGTTGCGGAGATCAACGCGAAAGGCGGCGTGCTGGGCCGTCCCCTGGCGCTCGACGTGGCCGACGACGGCAGCGGGGCGGCCGGGGCGCAGCGGGCGTTCGACAGCCTGGTGTTCCAGAAGAAGGTCGATGCGCTGATCTCCATGGAAACCAGCGCCGCGCGCAACGCCGGGCTGCCCATCGTGACCCGGGGCAAGACGCCGTTCATCTACACCTCGTACTACGAGGGCCATTCCTGCAACCGCTACCTGTTCGTCGATGCCTGGGTGCCGGAGCAGCAGGAGGCGCCGGTGATCGACTACTTCCTCAAGGAGAAGGGTGCCAAGACGTTCTTCCTGATCGGCAGCGACTACGCCTTCGGACGCGGCATGTTGTCCTATGCCAAGCAATACATTGAGGCGCATGGCGGCAAGGTGGTGGGCGACGAGTACCAGCCGATGGACGCCGGGGACTGGACGGCGATCATCAGCAAGGTGCGGGCGGCGGGTCCCGACGCGCTGATCCTGTCCACGGCAGGCGGCGTGCCGAACGTCACGCTCACCAAGCAGTACCGCGCGGCGGGGATCAATGCGCTGGTGGGCAACCTCGGCGTGGATGAGGGCACGGCCAAGACGATGGGGGAGGACGCGAGCGGCATCTACATCTCCGGCTCCTACTACACCAGCGTGGACACCCCGGCGAACAAGGCGTTCCTCCAGGCCATGCGCGCCAAGTTCGGCGAGGCGCTGCTCACGCCCAACGACCTGTCGGTGCCGCAGTACGAGGCGGTCTATCTCTACAAGGCGGCGGTGGAGCGCGCGGGCGGCACCGCGGCGGACGGCGTGACCAAGGCGCTGGCCGAGGTCTCCTTCGACGGGCCGCGCGGCCCCATCCGGATGAGCAAGCAGCGCCACGCGCCGCTCACGATGTACCTGGGCCAGGTGCAAGGGGACGGCAGCGTGAAGATCCTGCAAACCGCCAAGGACGTGGACCCCGGCGAGCAGTGCCCGAACTTGAAGTAGGCCAGGCCCCGGTTCAGCTCATGGAGCTGCTGCTCGACATCGTCACCACGGCGGCGATCCTCTACGTCGTGGCGCTCGGTCTGCTGATCGTGTTCGGCGTCATGGGCATCATCTCCTTCGCCCACGGCGCCATGCTGACGATTGGCGGCTACGCGGCGCTGCTGGTCACGTGGGCCAGCTGGAACCCGTGGCTCAGCCTGCCGGCGGCGGCGCTGGCCGGGCTGCTGGGGGGCGCGGCAATGGAGCGGACGGTGCTGCGCCCGCTTTACCGGCGCCCGCTCGATGCGATCCTCGCGACCTGGGGCCTCGGCATCGTCATCGGCCAGGTGATCACGCTCGTCTTCGGGCGGCAGGTGCAGTTCGCGCAAAGCCCGCTGTCGGGTGCCGCCACCGTGCTGGGAGCGACGTACTCGCAGTACCGGCTGCTGCTGGTGGTGGTGGCCGCGCTGCTGGCCGGCGCCATCGCGCTGGTGCTGCACGGCACCCGGCTCGGCCTCGTCACCCGCGCGGTGATCGCGAACGAGAACCTGGCGCAGTCGCTCGGCGTGAACAGCGCGCGGGTGCGCTTCGCGAGCTTCAGCCTGGGGTCGGCGCTCGCGTCGCTCGCCGGCGCCCTGGTGGTGCCGTTGTCCAGCGTGGACCCGAACATGGGGGTGCCGTGGCTGGTGGGCGCCTTCATGCTGGTGCTGCTGTCCGGCTCGTCGCTCGTGGCCATGGCGGCGGCGGCGCTGGTGCTCGGGGCGGCGCAGGTGCTGGTCTCGACCTACCTCAACGCCGTGCTGGGCGGCATGACGATTGCGGTCCTCGCCGCCGTCATCCTGCGCGTGCGCCCGGCGGGCTTCGCGCGTGCGTGACCCCGGTGCGTGACGCGGACGAAGTGCCGCCAGGACCGGGGCGGCGCTGGCTGCCGGCCGCGCTGACCCTGGCCGGGGCCGCGGCTGTGATCGCGGCGCCATGGGTGCTCGACACCTACAGCGTCAACGTGCTCACCCGCTCGCTGCTGCTGGCCGTGGCTGCGGTCACGGTGGACCTGCTCTGGGGCTACACCGGCATATTGAGCTTCGCGCAGGCCGCGTTCCTCGCCATCGGCGCCTATGCGCTGGCGCTCGTCTCGACCAGCCTGGGGTTCGGCGCCGGGACCGGGCTGCTGGCCTTGCTGCTCGGCCTCGGAGTGGCCGGGCTGGCGGCGCTGGGGGTCGGCTGGCTCGCCTTCTCCTACAGCGCGTCGCCGCTCTACGTATCGACCATCACCCTCGTGTTCCCCATCGTGCTGGTGCAGCTCATCTTCGCCGGCGGCAACGCCACGGGGTCGAGCAGCGGGCTGTCCGGCTTCGACGTGCCGGACCTCGACACCGAAAGCTGGTTCCGCGCCGCTGGGCTGCTGCTGGTCGCGGTGGTGGCTGGGGCGGCGGTGCTGGTGCGCAGCGACTTCGGCCGCCTGCTGGTCGCCATGCGGGAGAACGAGGTGCGCTGCCAGTACCTCGGCATCCCCACGGCCCGGCTCAAGCTGCTGCTGTTCGCCGCCTGCGCGCTGGTCTGCGCCGGGGCCGGCTGGGTGTATGCCGGCGCCACCGCCGTTGTCGCGCCGGAGCTGGGCAATTTCGTGTCGGGCACCGAGCTGGTGATCGACACCGCGCTCGGCGGGCGCGCGACGATTGCTGGGCCGATCCTGGGCGCCGTGGCCATCGACGCGACCAGCAACTATCTGGGCGGCGCGCTGCCGTTCCTTTGGGCGCTGATCGTCGGGCTGGTGTTCGTGGTGGTGATCGTGGCGCTGCCCGGCGGCCTGCTGTCGCTGCTCCGCCTGGGCCGGACCCCGCGTCGGCCCGGCCCCGTTCCGCGCCTCGTCGAAGCGCCGGCGGCCGTGCGGCGCCGGGACGGCCTGGTGCTGCGGGTCGAGGCGCTGGACAAGCGGTTCGGCAGCTTGCAGGTGCTGCGCGGCGTTTCCTTCGCCGCCCAGGCCGGCGACCTCCTCAGCCTGATCGGCCCGAACGGCGCAGGCAAGACCACGCTGATGCGCTGCATCGCCGACGGGCGGGAACGCAGCGCCGGGCTGGTCGAGGTCGGCGGGCGCGGCATCGGGCGCCTGCCGCCGCACCGCTGCACGGCCTTGGGCGTCGGGCGCAAGTTCCAAACGGCGTCGGTGTTCGAGACCATGACGGTGGCCGAATGCCTACGCGTCGCCCGCAGCCGGATCGAGCGGCCCTCCCCCATCCGCCGCACACCCGCCATCGCGTTGCCGGAAGCGGCGCTGGAGGTGGTGCGCGCGACCGGCCTCTCCGACCGCCTGGGGGTCGAGACCCGGCACCTGTCCCATGGCGAGAAGCAATCGCTGGAACTGGCGATGGTGCTGGCGCTGGAACCCACGCTGCTGCTGCTGGACGAGCCGACCGCCGGGCTGACCAAGCCGGAACGGCGGCGCATCGGGGCGCTGCTGGCCGACCTCGCCCACCGCCACCGCCTGTGCATCGTGCTGGTCGAGCACGACCTCGACTTCGTGCGCAGCATCTCGTCCCGCGTGGTCGTGCTGCACCAGGGCCGCATCGTGCTGGACGGCGCGGTGGAGGAGGCCGTGCAGTCGGACACCGTGCGGACCATCTACGCCGGCGCGGCGCATGCCTGACCTCCTGACCCTCGCCGACGTGACCGCCGGGTATGGCGCGACCATGGTGCTGCGCGACGTTTCGCTGAGCGTCGGCGCCGGCGAGGTCGTGGCGCTGCTCGGGCGCAACGGCGTGGGCAAGACGACGCTGCTGCGCACGGCCGCGGGCTTCGTCCAGCCCCGGGCCGGCAGCGTGCAGTTCGACGGCCAGAAGCTGGCCGGCATCGCGCCCTACCGCATCGCCCGGCGCGCCCTGTGCTACGTCGCGCAGGAGCAGGCGCTGTTCGCCGACCTCACGGTGGGCGAGAACCTGCGCCTCGGCGTGCCCCGGGACCGGCTGTTCCGCGAGCGCCTGCCCCTGGTCGAGCCGCACTTCCCCGTGCTGCTGCAACGCCTGGGCCAGAAGGCCGGCACGCTGTCCGGCGGCGAGCAGAAGATGCTGCTGATCTCCCGCGCCATCATGGCCCGGCCCCGGCTCATGCTGGTGGACGAGATTTCCGAGGGATTGCAGCCCTCCGTGGTGGACCGCCTGGCGGACGTGCTGGCGGCGGAGCGGCGGATGCACGGCACGGCGATGCTGCTGGTGGAGCAGAACGTCGCCTTCGCGCTGGCCGTCGCCGACCGCTTCGCCGTGCTGACCTCGGGCGAGGTGGTCGAGCGCGGCGGCACCCGGGACGCCGGGGCCACGGCGCGCATCGAGCGGCACATGACAGTCTGAACCTCCAGCGGAGTTTCCCGAAATGAGCGACGCTAAGATCGACCCCGTTGAGCTGACCGTCGAGCAGGCGCAGGCCGCCTTCGCCAGCGGCGCCACCACATCGGAAGCGTTGACCCAGGCCTTCCTCGACCGCATCGCCGAGCACAACCCGCGCTACAACGCCATCATCTTCCTCAACCCGGATGCCCTGGCCGATGCGCGGGAGATCGACCGGCGCCGCGCGGCGGGAGAGGCGCTGGGTCCGCTGGCGGGCGTGCCGGTGGTGGTGAAAGACCCCATGGACATGGCGGGCTTCCCGACCACGGCGGGCTGGTCCCTGCTTTACAGCAAGACCGGCGGGGTGGACCTGATGCCCGCCACCGACTCTCCCGTGGTGGCGCGGATGCGGGCGGCCGGGACCGTGATCCTGGGCAAGACCAACGTCCCCGTGCTCAGCGCTACCGGCAGCCATGCCAACGACAGTTGGGCCGGGCCGACGTTGAACGCCGCCGGTCCCGAGTTCCTGCCCGGCGGCAGCAGCGCCGGCACCGCGACGGCGGTCGCCGCCAGCATGGCCGTGCTGGGCTTGGCCGAGGAAACCGGCGGCTCCATCCAGAACCCGGCCTCCGCCCAGGCGCTGGTGGGCATCAAGCCGAGCTTCGCGCTGGTGCCCAACGCAGGCGTCATGCCGCTGTCCGGCCTGCGCGACGTGGTGGGGCCGGTCGCCCGCTGCGTGCGGGACGCGGCGCTGGCACTCGACGTGCTGGCCGGCTACACCGCGGAGGACCCGAAGACCGTCGCGGGCGTCGGCCACCGCCCGAAAGGCGGCTACGCTTCCCGGCTCCGCCCGGACGCGCTGCGCGGCAAGCGGATCGGGCTGTACGGCCCGGGCTGGCGCAACCAGCCGCTCTCGGCGGAGGCGGCGGCGCTTTACGGCCGGGCGATGGGGGAGCTGGAAGCCCAGGGCGCCGTGCTGGTCGAGGACCCGTTCCGCGGCTCCGGCTTCGCCGACCTGCGCAGGCCCACCCTGCCCACGGCGGAGTTCGACGCCCGCGGCCTCGAATCCGTGCCGTACGACGTGCAGAAGTACCTGGAGCGGCTGGGGCCGGATGCGGCGCTCCGCAGCTTCGCCGAGTTCGCAGCCGCCACCGCAAAGGAGGACGCCTTCGGCCCGTCCGGCGTGCTGCGCTTCCTGCCCAACCTGCCGCAGTTCGCCGCCTGCCTCGCCGACCCGGCGCGCCCGCCTGACATGTCGGAGTTCATCGCGGCGAAGGAGGCCTACCTGGAAATCTTCGACGCCGTGTTCGCGCGGGACCGGCTGGACGCGCTGGCCTTCCCGCAGATGCGCGCGGCCCTGCCGCCGCTGCACGGGACGGACACGATCCACGAGACCACGGTGAGCGAAATCAACGTCGCGGGACTGCCGGGCGTCACGGTGCCGGCCGGGTATTACGGGTCCGGCGCGCCGTTCAACCTGATCTTCGTGGGCGGCATGTGGAGCGAGGCGGATTTGCTTGGGCTTGCCTACGCCTACGAAAGCGCGACGCGGCACCGCCGGGCGCCGACGCTCCGCGCGGGTTGAAGACGGAAGCGGGAACCCGGCCGGCCCCGTGGCGCTAACCCCGCCTAGCCGCGCGCCGGGTTGGCCCGGCCGCGGAGCCGCCGGAAGGACCCTCGATGCCTGATGCCGTGATCTTCGACGTGGACGGGACGCTGATCGATTCCGTCGATCTCAACGCCCGCGCCTGGCAGGACGCCTTCCGCGAGTTCGGGCACGAGATTCCCTTCGACAAGCTCCGCGGCCAGATCGGCAAGGGAGGCGACCAGTTGCTCCCGGTGTTCCTGTCGAAGGACGAGCTGGACGCAACCGGCGAGGCGCTGAACAAGCGTCGCAGCGAGATCTTCCAGCAACGCTACCTGCCCCAGATCAAGCCGTTCCCCATGGTGCGCGAACTGCTGCTGCGCATCCAGCAGGACGGGATGCGGGTCGCTCTGGCCTCCTCCGCCAATGAGGAGGAGCTGGCCGCCTACAAGAAGGCGGCGCACATCGAGGACCTGCTGCAAGCGGAAACATCGACGGACGATGCGGAAAAGAGCAAGCCCGAGCCTGACATCTTCGAGGCGGCCATGCGGCACCTGGGCGGCGCGGACCCGAAACAGGTCATGGTGATCGGCGACACGCCCTACGACGCGGAGGCGGCCGGCAAGGCCGGGCTGCGCACGGTCGGCGTGCTTTGCGGCGGGTGGCCGGAGGATACGCTGAAGCGTGCCGGGTGCGTCGCCACCTACCGCGACCCGGCGGACCTGCTGGCGCAATATGACGCCTCGCCGCTGGCCCGCCCGAAACGTTGAGGCCGGGCGTCCGCCGAAGGGCGGGCCTGAATTCGTCCAGCGCCGTGAACCTCCGGCGCGGCGCGCAGTTGAGTCGAGCATCCGGTTCGTGCCTGCCCACAAGGCAGGGACCATGCAGATGGAGAGTTGAATGCCCCCGACCACCCAGCAATTGAAGAGCGACATCGACACTGGCAAGACCGGCGACAAGGTCGTGGAAGGCTTCGACCCGGGCCTTTCCACCCTGGGCACCGACGACGAGGCATCCGGCACGCCGAACACGCCCGAGCAGGTCGCGATGGCCCGCAAGCTGGAGAAGCGCAAGGCGCCCAAAGCGCCGCCCGAGCAGTCGGCAGGCAAGCCAACCCCCGGGCTGCCGGCCGTCTGGTCGATCGTCGTCGCGTTCGTCCTGGTCGTCGTCACCGTGGGCGTCGCGGCGTTAGTGCCCCGCTGAACCGCGCCC
>CAXUIQ010000129.1:0-1185 GCA_964250815.1 uncultured Acetobacteraceae bacterium | reverse complement strand
GCGTGCGGCTGCACGCCCACGTCGCGCGCACCTGGCCACGCGGTAGCCGCGCGCCGTCCCAAGCACAACAAGCAGCACAGCACCCAACGGAGGAACGCAATGCCAGACAAGGTGCCCGACGTGCCCGGCGGCCCCCATCTCCGCACCATCGCGATGCCGCGCGACACCAACGCCAGCGGCGCCATCTTCGGCGGCTGGACGCTGTCGCAGATGGACCTGGCAGGCGGCACCTTTGCCGCCCAACGCGCCGGCGGGCGCGTGGCGACGGTCAGCATCGAGGCCATGCGCTTCCTCCGTCCCGTGGCGGTGGGAGACGAGGTGAGCTGCTATTGCTCGCTGACCGAGACCGGGGACACGTCGGTGACGGTACGGATCGAGACCTGGACCCGCGGCCGCACCGGCAGCGACCCGGAAAAGGTCACGGAGGGCGTGTTCACCTACGTGGCCCTGGACGAAAGCGGCAAGCCCCGGCAACTCGCGTAGCGGCCCGGGCGCGGCAAGGCACCCGGCGCTACGCGCGAAGCGTCAGGCGGCGAACTGCGCCTCGTCCAGCGCCATCACCCCCGGCGCGCCGCGCAGCACCGCATGGGCCAGCCCGTGGGCCTGCGTCAGCATGTGGTCCGCATAGAACCGGGCGGTGCCGATCTTCGCCAGGTAGAAGTCGCGGTCGGCGTTGGCGCCCAGCTTGCGCTCGGCAACCCACGCCGCCCGCGCCGCCTGCCAGCCGCCGGCCACGATGCCGAACAGCTTGAGCAATGGTACGGCACCTGCGCCGGTGGCCTGGGGGTCCCGCGCGTGGGTCTCGGCCACCCAGTCGATGCACGACGCCAGCAGGCCGATGCCCGCATCCAGCGACGCCCGGACCGCGCCCAGGTCGCCGTCCTGCGGCAGCCGCGCCGCGTCCGCGCGCATCTCGGCCAGCGCCGCCCGCGCCGCCGCGCCGCCGTCGCGGGCGATCTTGCGGCCGACCAGGTCGTTGGCCTGGATGCCGGTGGTGCCCTCGTAGATGGGCGTGATCCGCGCATCGCGCAGGTGCTGCGCCGCGCCGGTCTCCTCGACGAAGCCCATGCCGCCGAACACCTGGAGCGCGAGGCTGGCGATCTCGACGCCGCTGGCGGTCGCCCACGCCTTGGTCACCGGGGTCAGCAGGTCGGCGCGACCCTGCGCCGCGATGTCCCCAGTCGC
>CAXUIQ010000128.1:6755-9137 GCA_964250815.1 uncultured Acetobacteraceae bacterium | reverse complement strand
TCGCTGCCGTGCGCCGTGATCAGGTGCAGGCTGCGCGAGGCGCCGCGATGGGTCAACGGGATGCCGAGCCGCGCCGCGGCCGCCAGCGCCGCGGTGATGCCGGGCACGACCTCCGTGGGCACGCCGGCAGCGCGCAGGCTTTCCAGCTCCTCCCCGCCGCGCCCGAACACGAAGGGGTCGCCGCCCTTGATCCGCACGACGCGGTGGCCGGCCTGGGCATGGCGGACGATCAGGGCGTTGATGGCCGACTGCGCCATGGCGTGCCGGCCGCAGCGCTTGCCGACGTCGATCCGCCGCGCGCCGGGCCGGACCAGCGCGAGCACCTCGGGGCCGATGAGCTTGTCGAACATCACCACGTCGGCGTCCCGGATTGCCTCGACGGCGCGCACCGTCAGCAAGCCCGCGTCGCCCGGCCCGGCGCCCACCAGCGTCGCCCGCCCGGTCCGGCGCTGTGCCGCGGGCAGCGCGCCGACCATGATGCCCCGCTCCGCCGCCAAGGCCTGGGCCGGCCCAGGTGCCGCGACGCACAGCCGCACGCCGCGGAGGTCGTCCGGGTCGAACGCCCGGCGGTCCAGCCGCAGCCGGCCCTCCGCCGCCAAGGCGGCCATGCCCGCGTCGGGCGCCGAATTAACGACGTGCAGCAGCGCGCCCTGGCGCAGCAGGTAGTCGGCCGCCGCCAAATCCCCGCCCACCAGCAGCACGCGCAGGCCATGCAGGCCGACCGTGAAGGGCGCCGGGTCAAGCAGCGAGGTCATGGGCATCAAGCAGACTCCTCAGCACAGGCACGCGGAAGCCCCGGCGGCGCGGGGTCCGCAGCCGTCGCCCGAGGCTCAGATGGGCACGCCAACCGGTTTCCGCCAGGAACAGGCCGGCACCGTGTATCCCGTCCGCGTCCGGAGTAGCAAAGCTCATACCAGATGGGAGGCTGCACATTCTTGCATCCATTCCAGCGGCCATTCGGCCACTGCCCAACAAACAGGCATCCCGGCGCGACGGATGGACACCGGGCACGACGGCGCGATACAGCACGCGCCATGGCCGTGCGACGCTTGGCATCCCTTCTGGCCGCCCTGTGGCTCGCTGGGTGCAGCGTCGCGAATTTCGACATCCCCGGCGCGGCCGGGGACGAGGCCGCCTACGCCGACCGGCACCCCTACTACGCCGAGTACTGCGCCTTGTCGCAGATCAAGAAGAAGCCCGGCTTCGGCGCGGACATCCGCGGCGAGATCGGCGGGCACGCGGTGTTCTACCTCAACGGCGCGTGCCGTGCGGCAGACATCGAGTACCCCGTGCTGGAGGTCTGCGACGGGGTGGGCGGGCGCCCGCCGGACGGCGTGGGCCTGAGCATGAACGCGCATTTCCTGAACGCGAAGTGGGTGGCGACGCCGGGCCGCGAGTTCTTCTTCCACGGCGGCTTAGCCCCGGACGCGCCGGTGACGCGCGACACCTACGCCCGGGTGCAAAAGCAGGCGAAGCGTCTCGGCATCTACGAAGGCGTCGTGTTCCACCCGGAGGTGTTCGCCGCCATGCCGCCCGGCTGGACGCCGGAGGACACGAAGTACGAGGTTTCGGTCGCGACCGACTACGCCATCAGCCTCGGGCGCGGCCGGTACTGCGCCCGCGTGCCGGTCAGCCGGGCGCAGATGGCGGCGATGGTGGCGTTCCTGAACGAGCAGAACGCGCCGTACCGCAGCGGGGCGCAGCAGTTCGAATGGAGCGTGTTCACCGACAATTGCATCCACCTGGCGCACAACGCGCTCGCCGCCGCCGGGCTTTGGGCGCCATGGCGCATCCACCGCCCGTTCCTGGTCTCGGTGTTCGACTTTCCCACGCCGAAGAACGAGCTGGTCAACCTGATGCGCCGGGCCAACGACCTGCGCTTGCTGGACTTGGCGCAGGCCTACCGCGACCCGGCGGCCCGGCGTTCGCTGATGGACTACGGCCGCCTGCCGGTCGGGCCGGGCGTCCTGGCCGAAGCGCGCCGCCCGCAGCGGCCGAACGAGGTGTATGAGACCGACCTCAAGCTGATCTTCTACGACGCGCCGCCGTTCGGCTCCTATCAGGGCTGGTTCGACGCGATCTTCAGCGATCCCGCCGAGTTGAACCTCGGCCGGAACGCAGCGGCATTCGCTGCTGCCTACCGGAAGGCCGAGGCTGCCCGCCAGCCGCTCGGGTGGTGGCAAGGCCAGCCGCCCTACGCGGACGACCCGACGTTCCCGGCGTTCTATGACGGATTCTACCGGTCCATGGCGCAGGAACGCAGGCAACTGCCGGGCGTGGAGGGGCAGCGGCCCGCCGCCACGCTGAACTGAGGCTTCCCACCTTCGTCATTAATCTTCTATGGCATCCCCGCGCGCCCCCCCGTTTTGGCGCGCGGCCACC
>CAXUIQ010000128.1:1640-6745 GCA_964250815.1 uncultured Acetobacteraceae bacterium | reverse complement strand
GCCGAGATCCTGGCCGGCCTGCACGACCCCGGCGGGCGGGTGGCGGTGGCCGGCCAGCGGGCCGGCGGCGGACAGGCAGGCCCAGGCCGTCAGCGCAGGGACGCCCAGGCTCGCGCCCAGTTCGTCGGGCGCATGGGCGGGCAGGTCAACCGCCTGCTCGGTGCCCCCCACGCCCCCCTGGGCGCCCCCCCGCGGCAACACGGCTATGATCGATGCAGGAGCGAACGTGACCGAACTCAAAAACGATCCCGTGTTGAGCACCCATCGCCAGACCGCCCCTGAGCGGGCCTTGGCCGAATTGGTGGTTGATGCGCTGCAGCTTGAGGTCGCGGCCGACGCCGTCGACCCGGAGATGCGGCTGTTCGGGGAGGGCCTGGGCCTGGACTCGATCGACGCGCTGGAACTGGCCCTGGCCATCACCCGCGCGTATGGCTTCGAGCTGCGTTCGGACGACGAGCGGAACCACCAGATTTTCGCCTCGCTCCGCAGCCTGTCCGGCCACATCGAGGCGCACCGCACCCGGTAGGCATGGCCCACATGACGGCGACCGTGCCAGGACCCGATCTTGAGCCGCTGACCGACCGGCCGCCGGCCGCAATCTTGTTCTACCGCCATGGCCGGCCGGTGAGCGCCGCCGCCTTCCTGCACGACGCGGCGACGCTTGCAGAAACGCTGCCGGACGCCGGGCACCTGGTCAATCTGTGCCGCGACCGCTACGTCTTTGCCGTGGCGTTCGCCGCAGCCCTGCTCCGCCGGCAGCCCTGCCTGCTGACGGGAGACCGGTCCGATGCCGGGTTGGCGGCGCTTGCGGAGCGGTTTCCCGGCGCCTACGCCGCAGCCGAGGACGCCGGCTCCAGCCCGCTTCCCTCCTGCCCCGTGCGCCCGGCCGGAGAACCTCCCGCCGCCGCACCGCGTGTTCCGGCCATCCCCGCAAGCCAGCTCGCGGCAGTTGTGTTCACCTCCGGCAGCACCGGCGCGCCGGTGCCGCACCGCAAGCCCTGGGGTGCGCTGGTCGCCCGCAGCCGGGCCGCCGCCGCCCAGTTCACGCTCGATCCGGCGCGCCCCAGCACGGTCGTCGGCACCGTGCCGCCGCAGCACATGTACGGCTTCGAGCTGACCCTCCTGCTGCCGCTTCATGCCCCCGCCACAAGCTGGTGCGGCCCGGCGTTCTTCCCGGGCGACGTGCATGCCGCCCTTGCCGCCGTGCCGGCCCCGCGCCTCCTCGTCACCACGCCGCTGCAAATCCGCGCCCTGCTGCACGCCGGCGCCGGGCTGCCGCCGCTGCGCGCCGCGATCTCCGCCACCGCCCCCTTGGACCCTGACATCGCCGCCGAGGCGGAACGGCGCTGGCAGGCGCCGATGCTGGAAATCTTCGGCGCGACGGAGGTCGGCTCCGTCGCCAGCCGCCGCACCCTGGACGGGGACGCCTGGGCAGCCTACCCCGGCGTCGTGGTGCAGCAGGACGCGGGAGCGGCGACCGTCTTGGCGCCCTGGGCCGAACCGACGGCGCTCGCCGACCACGTCGAGGTCCTGGACGCCCGGCGCTTCCGGCTGCTCGGACGCCGGACCGACCTGGTGAAGCTCGGCGGGCGCCGCGCGTCGCTGTCCGGGCTGAACCGCATCCTCCTCGCGCTGGACGGCGTGGCGGACGGGGTGTTCGTGGTGCCGGGCGACCTGGACCGGCGCGCCACCGCGCGGCTCATGGCGGTCGTGGTGGCGCCCCGGCGCAGCCCGGACAGCATCCTGGCCGAGCTGCGCGGCCGGGTTGATCCGCTGTTCCTGCCGCGCCGGGTGGTGTGCGTGGACGCGCTGCCGCGGAACGAACTCGGCAAGCTGCCGCGGCAGGCGCTGCTGGCGCTGCTGGCCCGGCACGACACGCCCGCCTGATGCGGCCCCTCTGATGCACCTGGCCGGCGGGTTCCGCATCCCGGACGACCATCCCAGCCTGCCGGGCCATTTCCCGGGCCGTCCGGTGGTGCCCGGCGTGGTGCTGCTGGACGCGGCCTTCGCGCTGATCCTGGCGCAGCGGCCGGGCCGCATGGTCGCCGGCGTGCCGTCGGTCAAGTTCACCCGGCCGGTGCGGCCCGGGCAGGACGTGCTCGTGTCCTGCGACGCCGGCGGCGACCGGGTGGCGTTCGCCTGCACGGTCGAGGGGCAGCCGGTGCTGCACGGCTCGGTCACTCTGGGTGGGCGGCCATGACCGGGACCGCATGGGCTGCTCAGCCGGAGCGGGGCAGCGGGATGCTGCTGCACGCGGCGCTGTGGTGCGTGCTGCAAGCCGGGTGGCCGCTGGGCCGCGTGCTGCTGCTGCCGGTCACCGGGTGGTTCCTCCTGACCTCCGGCCCGGCCCGGGCGGCGTCGCGCGACTACCTGCGCCGCGCGCTGGGCCGTCCGGTCGGCCTGCGCGACGTGGCGCGGCACTTCCACACCTTCGCCTGCGCCTTGCTGGAGCGCGTGCTGCTCCTTGCCGGCCGGCCCCGCGGCTTCCGCATCGACACGGAGGGGCTGGAACACCTGGCCGCCGTCCTCGCCGGCGGGCAAGGCTGCATCCTGCTCGGCGCGCACCTCGGCAGCTTCGAGGTGCTGCGCGCCGTCGCAGGGCCTTGCCCGGTGCCAGTCTGGGCGCTGATGTTCCGGCGCAACGCGGGCGCGCTCACCGCCTTGCTGGACCGGCTGGCCCCGGACCTGCAACGCAGCATCCTGGAGATCGGCGACCCCGCCAGCATGATCCGCGCCCATGAGTGCGTGGCGCGCGGCGAGATCGTCGGCATCCTGGCCGACCGCTCGCCGTCCGGGCAGCGCCGGGTGCTGGCGCCGTTCTTCGGCCGTCCGGCCGGGTTCCCGGCGGGGCCGTTCATCCTCGCGTCCACCTTGGCCGCCCCGGTGATGCTGTTCCATGGCGTCCGGACGGGTCCGCGGCGCTACGCCGTGCGGTTCGAGCCGTTCGCCGAGCGCATCGTGCTGCGGCGGGCCAGCCGGGCGGCGGACCTTGATGCCTACGTCGCCCGCTTTGCCGCGGCGCTGGAGCGGGCGTGCCGGGCGCATCCGTTCAACTGGTTCAACTTCTACCCGTTCTGGGACGCTGCCGATGCTTCTTCGACCTTTGCCGCGCCGGAGCCTGTTGTGCCGGAGCGTGGCGAGCTTGCTGGCGCTGCTCGCGCCGCGCCGAAGCTGGGGTTCCGATCAGGGCAGCCAGGATAGGACGGCTGACGGCCTCGACCTCCAGGCGTTGATGGCGGGCTTGGCCGCGGTGCCGGAACGCCACGCCGCCTTCCAGGAAACCCGGCGCTTCGCGGCGCTGGACCAGCCGCTGCTCAGCACCGGGCACCTGCTGTACCGCCGCCCGGGCTACCTTGCCAAGACGACGGACTGGCCGCAGCCCGAGACCTTGGTGGTGGATGGCGGACGGCTGGTGCTGACCGCGGGGAACGAGGCGCCGCGGGTGCTGGACCTTGGCGGCCTGCCCGAGTTGCGCACGCTGGTGGACGCGATCCGCGGCCCGCTGGCCGGGGACCTCGCGGCACTGCGCCGGGCTTTCGCGGTGACGGCGGCGGGCAGCGCGAACGCCTGGACCCTTGGCCTCGTGCCGCTCGATCCCCGCGCCGCGCGCCTGCTGCGGCAGGCGGAGGTGTCGGGCCGGGGGACGGAGCTGACGGCGGTGCGGCTGGCGCAGGCGAACGGCGACGACCAGCAGATGGCAATCAGGCCCCTCCCCTGATGCGCCGCGCGGTCCCGGTGCTCGGCGCCCTGCTGGCGGCCGGGCTGCTGCTGGCAGTGGCGCTCGTCGCGATCACCGTCCGCACCGACATGGCGGACTTCCTGCCGCAGGGCGGGACGGAGGCCGCGCGGCTGGTGATGCAGGAAGCCAGAGCCGGCTCCGCCACCGGGCTGATCCTGCTGGGGATCGAGGGCGCGCCCGCGGCCAGCCTCGCCCGCGTCAGCACCGCGCTCGCCGCGGGCCTGCGGGACACCGGGCTGTTCAGCGTCGTCGCCGGCGGGGAGGCGGCGCTCGCGGACACGGACCAGGCCGACCTGTTCGCCCGGCGCTACCTGCTGGCGCCGGCGGACTTCGACATGCCTTCGCTGCGCCGCGGGCTGGAAGGGCTGCTGCGCCAGCTCCGCTCCTCCGCCGCGCCGCTCGCCCTCCAGTTCGGCCTGGCCGACCCGCCGGGCGCGTTCCTGGCGCTGCTGCGGACCTGGACCGGCAGCAGCCAGGTCCGCACGATCGGCGGCGCGTGGTTCGCGCCGGGGGGCGACCGGGCGCTGCTGCTGGCGCGCACCCGGGCCGGCGGCATGGACGTGCCGGCCCAGGAAGCCGCGACCGCCGCCATCGAGGCCGCGTTCCGCGCGGCCGGCCCCGGCCCGGCCCGGCTGCTGGTCGCCGGACCCGCGGTGTTCGCGCGGGACGCGGCCCGGGCCATCAAGGGCGACGTCCACCGAATCGCCACGGTGTCCACGGCGCTGGTCGTCTTGCTGCTGTGGTGGCGCTTCCGCTCGCCGCTGGTGATCGCGGCCATCGCCACGCCCGTGGTGGCGAGCGTCGCCGTGGCCGCCGTCGCGGTGCAGGCGGCCTTTGGCGCGGTGCATGGCGTGGCGCTGGGATTCGGGGCGACCATGCTGGGCGTGTCGGTCGATTACCCCGTGCTGATGATCGGACACCGCAAGCGCGGCGAGCCGGCGGCCGCGACCCGCGCCCGCATCGGCCCGGCCTTAATCCAGGCCGTGGTGACGGCGGTGCTCGGCCTTTCGGCCATGGTGCTGTCGGGGTTCCCGGGCCTGGCGCAGCTCGGCGTGTTCGCCGCCGTTGGGCTGGCGACGGCGGCGGCCTCGACATGGTGGCTGCTGCCCCGGCTGATCGTCGCCGCCAACTTGGCGCCCGTCGCCGCCGGCAACCCGGCCTGGCTGCTGCGGGTCGAGGGCTTGCGGCGGGGACGGCTGCTCGGCCTCCTCCCCGTGATTGCCGCCGGCGGCTGGCTTTGGGCGCGCGGCGGCCCGGCCTGGGAGGGCGACCTTGCCAACCTCAGCCCGGTGCCGGCGGCATCCCGTGCGCTCGACGCGGAGCTGCGCGCGGCGCTCGGGGCGCCCGATGTCGGCCAGCTCCTGAT
>CAXUIQ010000128.1:0-1630 GCA_964250815.1 uncultured Acetobacteraceae bacterium | reverse complement strand
GGACCCGGAGGCGGTGCTGGCGGCGCAGGAGGCGTTGGCTCCGCTGCTCGGCCGCCTGCGGGACGAGGGCGTGATCGGCGGCGCGGAGTACGCCGCCCGGCTGCTGCCCAGCATGGCCGCGCAGGCCGCGCGCACCGCCGCCCTGCCGGACCCCGAGACGCTGGCGGCGCGGCTTGAGGAGGCGCGCGACGGCCTGCCGTTCCGCCCCGGCGCGTTCCAGCCCTTCATCGACGCCGTTGCCGCGTCGCGCGCCATGGCCCCGCTGCGTCCGGAGGACCTGGCCGGCAGCCCCCTCGCCGCCCGGCTGGACCCGCTGCTGTTCCAAAGGGACGGCGCCTGGCAGGGGCCGGTGGTCCTGGGAGGCGTGCGCGATCCCGCGCGCCTGGCCGCGGCCGTCGCAGGGCAAGGCGGCGCCATCTATGTGGATATGCGGGCGGAGTTGGGCGGCATCCTGTCGGGCTACACCGCGCAAGCCTGGCGCTGGCTGGGTTGGAGCGGGCTGGCGGTGCTCCTCGTGCTCGCGGCGGGCTTGCGCGATCCCGTCCGGGTGCTGCGGGTGCTGGGCGCGGTCGGGGCGGCGCTGCTGGTGACGGTGGCCGGGCTGGCCGCCGCCGGGGTCCGGCTGTCGCTGATCCACTTGGTCGCGCTGCAACTGGTGGCCGGCGTCGGCCTGGACTACGCGCTGTTCTTCGCCCGCCGGCCGCTCGACGCGGAGGAGCGCGCCCGGACGCTGCGCACCCTGGTGACCTGCAACGGCATGACCCTCCTGACGTTCGGCCTGCTGGCCGCTTGCCAGACGCCGCTTCTGCGCGACATCGGGGTGACGGTCGCCGCCGGCGCGCTGCTGGCGATGGCGTTCTCCTTCCTGTTCGCGGGCCAGTCGCCCGCCGAGGGCCTTTCGCGATGACTGAACCATGATGACTGGGCCGCTGGTCCTGACCGCCTGCACCGCGACGAGCGCCGTCGGGCAGGGCGTGGCCGCACACCGTGACATGCTGCTCAGCCGGACTGGCGGCCTCGTTCCTAACGACTTCGACCCGGGCCTCGGCGGCTGGATCGGCCGCGTGCCAGGGATCGAGGCGCATGCGCTGCCGCCCGCGATGCCCGGCTTCGACTGCCGCAACAACCGGCTGGCCGACATGGCGCTGCGCGCCGATGGGTTCGCCGATGCCGTGGCCGAGGCTTGCGGCGAGTACGGCGCCGACCGCATCGCCGTCGTGCTCGGCACTAGCACCAGCGGTGTTTCCGCGGCCGAGGACGCCTACCGCCGCCGCCGCGGCGACGGCCCCTTGCCGGCCGGGTTCGATTACGACCACACCCAGGACCTGTTCTCGCTGGGCGCCTACGTCCGCGCCGTGCTCGGGCTGCACGGCCCGGCCTTGGTGGTGTCCACCGCCTGCGTGTCCAGCGCGCGATGCTTCATGGATGCGGAGCAGCTCATCCGCGCGGGCGTGTGCGACGCGGCCGTGGTGGGCGGCGCGGACAGCCTGTGCCGCATGACGCTGCACGGCTTCGCGGCGCTGGAGCTGCTGTCCCCCACGCCGTGCCGGCCTTGCGGCGCCGACCGCGCCGGCATCTCGATCGGGGAGGCCGCGGGCTGCGCGCTGCTGGAGCGCGCCGACGCCCGGCG
>CAXUIQ010000127.1:0-9159 GCA_964250815.1 uncultured Acetobacteraceae bacterium | reverse complement strand
GCCCAGCACGGCGGCGCCGTCCGGGTGCGCGGCTGCGACCACCGCGGCGGAAACGTCCGCCCCGCCCGCGCAGCCGTTTGGCCCGGTGCCCACGTCCACCAGCACGGCGCGGGCGCCGGCCTGCTCGCCCATCTGCTTGGCGTAGAGCAGCTCCGGCGCTTTCGTGTCGCAAGTGCCGACGACATAGACGATTACCATACGCTTGCCTCCCCCAATGCCGGCCCCTCGGCAGCGGCCCCCTGTGCCGGCATTCAACCACAAGCGGTGCTGCCCCGCATCGTGCGGAGTTTCTTGGGCTATGTTGGACGCAGGGCAAGCTGTTCAGGAAGTCGATGCCGCCGCTCCGGAGCAGCGACGGCAGGCCGGTGCCGGAGCCGAGCTGGCTTGCCGGGAACCACCGCTTGGCCCGGGTTCAGCGCCGCCGGGCAGCGTACTGGCCGGCGACGAGGGGCGTGGCGATGGCGAGGATCAGCAGCGCGCCGATCAGCACCGTCGTCTCGATGCCGGGCACGTTGAGCAGCCCCAGCCCGAACTTGATGCAGCCCATCAGGACGGCGGCGATGACCACGCCGAGGACGGTCCCCGAGCCGCCGTTGATCGCCACGCCGCCGAGCACCACCATGGTGACGATCTCAAGTTCCCACGCGGTGGCGATGTTCGGGCGCGTGCTGCCCAGGCGCGAGGTCAGCAGCACCGAAGCGACGCCGCACATCAGGCCGACCAGCCCGAACAGGAGCAGGCGGTGCCGCCCGACGTCGATCCCGGAGAAAAGGCACGCGGTCGGGTTGTTGCCGATGGCATAGACCCGGCGGCCGAAGCTCGTCCGGTGCAGCAGCACGCCGAACCCGGCCGCGAGGACGAGGAACAGGGCGAACTCGAAGCTCAGCGGCCCCCACACGTAGCCCTGCCCGAAATAGGCGAAGGCGTCGGGGTAGGACCGGTAGGCCTGCTCGCCGAGGACGATGTAGCAGATGCCGCGGAACAGGCTCATCGTGCCCACCGTCACGATGATGGCGGGAACGCCGAAGGCGGTGACCAGCCACCCGTTGAACAGGCCGCAAGCCGCGCCGACGGCTGGGCCGACCAGGACCAGGACGGCCGTCGGCATCCCCGCCGCCGCGGCCGCGCCCATCGCCGTGGAGGCGAGCGCGATGATGGAGGCGACGGACAGGTCGATCTCGCCCGCGACGACCAGCAGCGCCATCGGCAGGGCGACGACCGCCTCCTCGGTGAAGTTGAAGGTCGCGTCCGAAAGGTTGTAGGGGTCGAAGAAATACGGCGAGAGCCGGACGTTCACCAGGACGGCGGCCGCCAGGAACGCCAGCAGCAGGACCTCCCACCGCAGCACCCGGTCCATCACGCCCGGCGGCAGCCGGTCCGGGATGCTCCGCGCGGGATGTTGGGGGGCCGGGGTGGCGTCCATGGCCTGCCCCCTCACGCGGCCGACGCCGGGCGCAGGATCTGCCGGCCCCGACGCCGTTCGCCGCGCGCGTTCAGGATCACCGCGACGACGATCACGACGCCTGAGATGCCCATCTGCCAGAAGGGCGAGATGCCGGCCACGGGCAGCGCGTTCTTGACCACCCCGAGGAACAGCGCCCCGAGCACGCACCCGGCCACGGAGCCGATGCCGCCCGCGATGCTGACCCCGCCGATGACGCAGGCGGCGATCACCTGCAACTCGAAGCCGAGCGCAGTCTCGACGTAGGCCACGGCGTAGCGGGACACCCAGAGATAGCCGCACAGCCCGGCGAGCGTGCCCGACACGCAGAAGGCCAGGAACTGCTCCCGCCCCGGGTCGATGCCGGCGTACACGGCGGCGCGGGGGTTGCCGCCGGCGGCGTAGAGGTTGCGCCCGAAGCGGGTGTGCGCCAGCAGGAGCCACAGGCCGGCCGCGGCCAGCACGGCGACCCACGAGAACAGGTCCAGGCCGAGGGACAGGCGCGGGAAGCCCAGGAAGCCCTGGCTCATCTGGCCGCTGTTCACCCAGGCGCCGGCGTTGAGCGGGAAGATCACGCCCCGGTAGATGCTGAGCGTGCCGAGCGTCACGACGATGGAGGGGATGCCGATCCGCCAAACCAGCAGGCCGTTGGCCGCGCCCAGCGCAAGGCCGGTCAGCGCCGCCAGGACCAGGAACGCGGCGCCCGGCAGCCCCGGCATCGCCGTCGAGAGCATCGCGGTCAGCATGCCGGTCAGGGCCAGGTTGGACGCGACCGAAAGGTCGATGCCGCGGGTCAGGATCACGGCCATCTCGCCCAGGGCGAGGACGATCAGGAGCGCGGTGTCGCTGAACACCCCGGCCAGGCTGGCCGGCGCCAGGAAGGCCGGCGCACGCAGCCCGACGACGACGGCAAGGGCGGCGACCAGGGCGCCCAAGGCGGTTTCGCGCCGGCGCAGCAGGGGGGCGGGCACCGGCGGCCTCAAGCCGCTTGGTGCAGCGCGCGGGGTGGCTCGGCGCCCGTCGCGGCGGTGACGATCATCTCGGCAGTCGCCTCCTCCCGCGCGAACACGCGGCGGATGCGGCCCTCGTGCATGACGACGACGCGGTCGGACATGCCCATCACCTCCGGCAATTCGGAGGAGACCATGACGATGGCGAGGCCCTGCCCGGCCAGTTCCACCAGGAAGTCGTGAACGGCCGCCTTGGAACCCACGTCGATGCCTTTGGTCGGCTCGTCCACGACCACCACCCTGGGCCGGGTGGCGAGCCACTTCGCGATGACCACCTTCTGCTGGTTGCCGCCGGAAAGCTGGTCCACCGGCTGCGACCAGCTCGACGCCCTGACCTGCAGCCGCTCGCCGTATTGCCGGGCAAGCGCGAACTCGCGGGCGAGGTCGAGGAAGCCCCGGCGGCTCACCCGGTCCAGTTGGGGCAAGCTGGTGTTCTGGGCGATCGGCAGGGGCAGCACGGCGCCCTGCTTGCCGCGGTCCTCCGGCACATAGACGATCCCGGCCCGCACGGCGTCGCGCGGGCGCCGGATCGCGGTCTCGCGCCCCTCGACCAGGATGCGGCCGCGGCTCGGACGGGTGATGCCGAACAGCGCCTGCATCACCTCGCTGCGGCCTGCGCCGACCAGGCCGTAGAAGCCCAGGATCTCGCCCCGGCGCAGGGCGAAGGAAACGTCCTCGAACTCGGTCGGGTGCGACAGCCCCTCGACTTCGAGCACGACCTCGCCGATGGGCACCGGGCGCTTCGGGTAGATCTGCTCGATGCTGCGCCCCACCATCATCGCCACCAGGCGGTCCTGGTCCGTGTCGCGGATCAGCCCCTCGCCCACGGTGCGACCGTCGCGGAACACCGTCCAGCGGTCGGCGATGGCGAAGATCTCGTCGAACTTGTGGCTGATGAACAGGATCGCCTTGCCCTCGGCCTTGAGGACGCGGACCACGCCGTAGAGATCCTCGATCTCGCGGCGGGAGAGCGCGGCCGTCGGCTCGTCCATAACCACGATGCGCGCGTCCACGGACAGGGCGCGGGCGATGCCGACGAGGTGGCGCTGGGCGATGCTGAGGTGCTTGAGCGGGACCGCCGGGTCGATGTCGGCTTCGAGCCGTGCCAGCAGGCCGCGCGTGCGGGCGCGCATCGCCGCCCAGTCGATCAGCCCTCCCGCCCGGCGCGGCTGGTGGCCGAGGAACACGTTCTCGGCGACGCTCAGCTCCTCGAACAGCACCGTTTCCTGGTGGATGGCGGTGATGCCGGCGGCGAAGGCCGCCTCGGGGCCGGGCAGGACGATGGGCTTGCCGTCGAGCCGGATCTCGCCGGCGTCCGGCCGGTAGATGCCGGTCATGACCTTGACCAAGGTGGACTTGCCGGCGCCGTTCTCGCCGACCAGCGCGGTCACCTCGCCCGGGTGGAGCGCCAGGCGGACGCCGTCGAGCGCCTTCACGCCGGGAAAGGCCTTGCCGATGCCGGACAGTTCGAGGAGCGGTTGCGTCATGGGAGGCGTCCTGCCGCTTGGGTGGCGCCGCTCCGCCTCAGAACAGCTTGGCCGCCGCTTCGACGTTCGACTTGTCATAAACGGTGGGCGGCGACATCACGGCGTCGCCGTTCCCGTCGAGCGTCACCTGCCCCATGCGCCCGACCGGTATGGCCTGGCCCGGCGCCGCCTTCGCCTTGCCGGCGGCGACCTGGTAGGCCATCTCGACCGCGGTGTAGCCGAGATCGACCGGGTTCCAGATGGCGAAGCTCTGCACCGACCCCTTCATCACGTGGCCGGCAAGCTCCGAGGGCAGCCCCAGCCCGGTCACCCAGACCTTGCCGACCTTGCCCTGGTCCTCGACCGCCTGCGCCGCGGCGACGATGCCGATGGAGGTCGGCGCCACGACCATCTTGACCTCCGGGTGCGCCTGCAAGAGCGCCACCGTCTCACGGTAGCTCTTGTCGGCCAGATCCTCGCCATACACGGTGGCGACGAGCTTGAGGCCGGGCTGGGCCGGGAGCGCCTGCTTCAGCGCCGCGATCCAGGAATTCTGGTTGGTCGCGGTGGGCGTGGTCGAAAGGATGGCGACCTCGCCCTGGCCGCCGACCGGCGCGGCGGCGAGCTTGCCGAGCGTGCTGCCGATGTCCTCCACGCTGGCGGCGGCGAGATAGGCCTGGCGGCCTGCGGGCGCCACGGCGCTGTCCCAGGAGATCACGGCGATGCCCCGCTGCATGGCCCGCTTCAGGACCGGGACGAGCGCGTCGGGGTCGTTGGCCGTGATCGCAATGGCGTTCACGCGCTGCGCGATGAGCGCGTTGATCGTCTCGATCTGGCCCTCGGCCGTGGTCGAGGTCGGGCCGGTGTAGATCAGCTCGACGCCGCCGATCTGCTTGGCCGCCTCTTCCCCGCCCTTGCGCGCGGCCTCGAAAAAGCCGATGCCGAGCGCCTTCACCACCATCGCGATGCGGACGTTGTCTGCAGCATGGGACCTGCCGCCGGAGAGGCCGAGGCCCAAGGCCGCCGTTGCGGCCAGAACTTGCCTGCGTTGCATCCGGACTTCTCCCTGTTCCGCCGCCGGCCCTTGCCGGGCCGGGGCCGCGCCGGTGCCCGGCGCGTTCCCCTTGCCTGCTGCCTAGCAGCCAAGTTGACAGGCAGTCAAGCGGCCGGTAACGGTCCCGCACCATGAGCGCGAGCGACGACACGGCCGGTTCCGCCCTCAACGTCACCCCGCTGCTGCGGCAATCGGCGGCGGAGCGCGTCGTGACCCAGCTCATCGACCAGGTGCGCTCCGGCAACCTCAAGGCCGGGGACCGGCTGCCGACCGAGGCCGAGATCGCCCGGGCCTTCCAGGTCAGCCGCCCCGTCGTCCGCGAGGCGCTGCGGGGCCTGGCCATCCTCGGCGTCGTCGAGACGCGCCAGGGCGGGCGGTGCTTCGTCACCGACCTGACCGTGATGCGCCTCATGGCGCCCCTGAAGTTCGTCGTCTCGCTCGACGGGGCAAGCGTGGATTCACTCCACCACGCGCGCCTGCTGATCGAGACCGACCTGATCTCGCGGGCGGCGACGCGGATGACCGGCAAGGTGCTTGCCCAGCTCGGGGAGATGGTGGAAGCGGGCTTCGAGCTTGCAGGCGATCCGCTGGGCTTCCGCCTGCTCGACCAGGAATTCCACCGCACCATCAACCGCCTCGGCGGCAACCCGTTCCTTGAGGTGGTCGCGCAAAGCCTTTACGAGCTGGGCATGGAGTACCGCCGGCTCGCGACGGAAACGCCGGGAGTGATCGAGCGCAGCGCGGCCGAGCACCGGGCCATCGTCGAAGCGCTGGAGGCCGGCCGGCCCGAGGCGGCGGCTTCAGCCATGCGCGCGCACCTCATGAGCATCCACGAGACCACGGCCACGGCGATCCGCAAGGCTTCGCGCCCCGCCCGGCAACGCCCGCGGACGGGGTAGGCGCCGGCCCGTCCACCTGGAGGACACGCCATGCTGCTCAAAGGGTGAAGTCCTCGCCGTCGCGCTGGCGCGCGCGGACGGGTGCCGGGCGCCGGGTGGCCGAGGTGGAGAGGGCCGTCCACGCGCCCCACCGGATGCTGGCGTCCGGACACCCGGTTCACGTCCGCACCACCCAGCCGGAAACGGGGTTGGGGCAACTGCACCCAAGCCTGATTCACGCACCACGCCGAGGCTCGTGCTAGGATCGCCGCGAGACCGCCCAGCACAGGAGACCCCCGATGAAAGTCACCGTCGAGATCGACTGCACCCCGGACGAGGCGCGCCAGTTCCTGGGCCTGCCCGACCTGAAACCCATGCAGGCCGCCCTGATGGGGCGGATGGAAGCGCAGATGACGGAGGCCGTGGACCGCTTCTCGCCGGACGCCATGCTGCGGTCGTGGATGTCGCTCGTGCCGCAGACGCCTGACCAGTTGAAGGACATGGTGGGCAAGTTCTTCCGTCCGCCCATGGGCGGGATGCCGGGCAAGGCCGGGAGCTGAGGCCTGGGGCGTTGCCGCCCCCGGGCCAGCGGCCGGCGCCGCAGCCTTGATGGGCGGCCGGGCGCAACCGCAGCCCGATGGCCGTCCCGCTTGGGCCTTGGTGATTCCCTGGCCTACGTCCTCGGTGGGCGGGGTCAGCCAGGTCGTGCTCAACTTGGCCGAGGGCTTGCAGAAGCACGGCAGCTACAAGGCCATCATCCTGGTGCAGGACTGGTCGGCGATGCGGCCGCGCATGGAAACACGAAATTCAATACCGCACGTCCGTGTGCGGCTGCGTGCCGGGTCAGGCCCCGGGACCTCGTGGCGCGACAGGCTCATGCGCGTTGCGCTTGGATGGTGGGAGCGGCGGGCCGTGCGCCGCCTCTTGCACGCGCACCGCGTCACCGTCGTGAACTTCCATTATCCGACGTTCGCAGCGGAGCCGTTCGTGCTTGGACCGGGCATCTGCAAGCATGGCGCGCTCCGGACGATCTTTTCCCTGCATGGGTTGGATGTCATGGGGCTGGTGAACCGCCCTGCGGACGAGAAGGCCCGATATGCCCGCATGCTGGGCTGCGGCCATGCGGTGGTCGCGGTGTCCGCCGGGTTCAGGGCTGACACGGTCCGGTTGCTGCCCGAGATGGCAGGGCGCATCAGCGTCGTACACAACGGCGTCGATGCCGCGCGGCTGCGGCAGCATGGCGCGCTCGGGACTCCGCCGGGCCGCTACATCCTCAACGTCGCGACGTTCGAGGCAAAAAAGGGCCAAACCCACCTGCTGCATGCGTTCGCCAGCGTTGCCGCCGACGCTCCTGGGCTTGATCTGGTGATGGTTGGCAAGACGGCGGGCGAGTTGGAGCCGCTGCGCGCCGCGGTTTCCAGGCTCGGCCTGTCGGACCGGGTGCTCATGCTGCAGGACGTGCCGCACAACCAGGTGGGCGCGCTGTATGCCGGTGCGGCCATGTTCTGCCTGAGTTCCTTGGCGGAACCCTTCGGCATCGTCCTGCTCGAAGCCGGCGTCCACGGGCTGCCGGTCGTCGCGACCCGGGTTGGCGGCGTGCCGGAGATCATCTGCGACGGGGAGCACGGCCTGCTGGTTCCCGCGGCCGATGCGCCGTCGCTGGCAGCCGCCATCCGGCGCCTGCTGGACGACCCCGCGCTGGCCCGACGCTTGGCGCAAAACCTCCAAGCCCGGGTGCTCCAGGATTTCACCTGGCAAAAGGCCGTGCAGCACTACGTTGCGCTTGCCTCGGCCTGACCGGCGTCTGCCGGCCGTGCCGCGGCGATCCGTTCAGGGGGATGAACGCCCCATAGCCGAGCGGCGCCGCAGCGCCCGCATCGCCAGCATCGCCGCCGCGATGGCCAGCAGCGACACCCCGGTCGTGACGCTGCCAAGCGCGTAGAGCACCGGCGAGGTCACGTTGGTCGTCATGCCCACGATCTCCAGCGGCAGGGTGTTGGTGCTGCCGGCGGTCAGCATGGTGCGGGCGAACTCGTCGTAGGACAGGCTGAAGCCGAACAGCGCGATGCCGACGACGCCGGGCGCGATGATCGGCAGCACGACGTGGCGGAACACCTGGCCCGGCGATGCGCCGAGGTCGCGCCCCGCCTCCTCCCACGCGCGGTCGAAGCGGTTGAACACCGCGAACATGATCAGCAGCCCGAACGGCAGCGTCCAGGTGAGCTGCGCCCCGAAGGCCGAGTTCCACCACGACGCATCCCAGCCCAGCAGGTTGAACAGCAGCCCGACGCCCAGGCTCACCAGCACGCCCGGCACGATCAGGCTGGCGACGGTCAGCGTGAACAGCGCGCCCGCGCCGCGGAAGCGCCGGCGGAAGGCGACGGCGGCGGCCACCGAGACCACGGCGGTCGCCGCCATCACCATGCTCGCCAGGATCAGCGACCGCGTGAAGGCCGCGCCCAAGTCGCCCACCGCCTGCTGCTGGAACAGCCGCACGAACCAGGCGGTCGAGACCCCGCGCATCGGGAAGGTCAGCCCGCCCTCCGGCCCCTGGAACGACAGCAGCACGATGGTGAGCGTCGGGCCGTACAGGAACAGCACGAACAGCGCGAAGAAGCCGCCCAGCAGCCAGCGGCCCGGCCCGGTGATCACAATTCCCGCCGGATATCGACGACGCGCAGCAGCGCCGCGATCATCAGCAGCACCAGCAGGAGCAGCACAACGGCGTTGGCGCAGGCGGCGGGATACTGCAACAGCGCGATCTGGTTCGAGATCATCAGCCCCACCGACGCCCGCTGCCCGCCGCCCATCAGCCGCACCGTCGTGAAGTCGCCCATCACCAGCGTGATGATGAACACGGAGCCGATGGCGATGCCGGGCTTGGACAGCGGCAGGATCACCTCCCGCAGCACCGCCCAGCGGCCGGCGCCGGCATCCACCGCCGCCTCGATCAGCCGCCGGTCGATCCGCACCATGGTGTTGAACACCGGAACCACCATGAACAGCGTGTAAAGGTGGACAAAGGCGAGCACCACGGCGAAGTCGGAGAACAGCAGCACGTCGAGCGGACGGCCGATCAGCCCGGCGCCCATCAGCGCGCCGTTGAACAGCCCCTCCCGCCCCAGGAACGGCACCCAGGAGATCATGCGGATGATGTTCGACGTCAGGAACGGCACGGTGCAGACCAGGAACAGCACCGATTGCAGCACCGCGCTCTGCACGCAGAACGCCAGGAACAGCGCGACCGGCACGCCCACCGCGACCGTCAGCACCCAGACCAGCGCCGTGTACTTCAGCGTGTTGAGGTAGG
>CAXUIQ010000126.1:2132-9193 GCA_964250815.1 uncultured Acetobacteraceae bacterium | reverse complement strand
TCTGCGAGCTGAACTGGTCCATCAGGTACACGTTCGGATACAGGCACAGGTTGCGGGAGTTGCCGATCATCCAGTCGGCCCGCGCCTGGCCGAACTCGGCGATCAGCCGATCCCGCTGCTCGAACAGCGGGCGGTCCTCCGGGTTGGACCACTTGGTCCACAGCAGCAGGTGGCCATGCTCGAAGGAGTAGAAGCCGCCGCCCTGCTTGGCCCAGCTCGTCGCGTCCATGGCCCGCACCGCGTCCGCGACCGCGGCGGTCTTGCGCCGGTTGGTGGTGGCGGCGTAGTTCCAGTGTACGGCGCTGACGTGGTAGCCGTCCGCGCCGTTCTCCGTTTGCAGCTTCCAGTTGCCGTCGTACACGTAGCTCGACGTGCCGCGGATGACCTCCAGCCCCTCCGGCGACTGGTCCACGATCATGTCGATGATCTTCGCCGCCTCCCCCAAGTGTTCCCGGAGCGGCACGACATCCGGGTTCAGGCTGCCGAACAGGAAGCCGCGATAGGCCTCGAACCGCGGCACGGGGGTCAGGTCGTGCGAGCCGTCGCGGTTGAACTGCTCGGGATACCCGGCGTCGGCGGCGTCCTTGACCTTCAGCAGCTTGCCGGTGTTGCTGAACGTCCAGCCGTGGAACGGGCAGGTGTAGGCGGCCTTGTTGCCCTTCCTGTGCCGGCACAGCATGGCGCCGCGGTGGCTGCACGCATTGACGAAGGCATGGAGGTCGCCGGCGCGGCTGCGGGCGATGAACACCGGCTGGCGGCCCATGAAGGTGGTGAAGTAGTCGTTCTTGTTCGGGATCTGGCTCTCGTGCGCCATGTAGATCCAATTGCCCTCGAAGATGTATTTCATCTCCAGCTCGAACAGCCCAGGGTCGGTGAAGATGTTGCGCTTGCAGCGGAACAGCCCGGTGGCCGCGTCGTCCACCACTGCCTGGCCGAGGGTCGTCTGGATGGCGTCGAGCATGCGTCCTCCTCCATGGTGCCGGGTCTTATACCAGCCACCCTACCGGGCGGGCGGCATCAGAGTCGTTTTCGGCGCGCGACCGCCCCACCGACCCCGCGCGCATACCGGTCAGCCCAAAGGGCTGCCGGTATTACCGCCCGTGCCGCCCCGGCACGCTTGCCGGCATGGGCCACGATAGGCACGCCCGGCCGGAGAGTCCAAGGCTGAGTGGGTCCGGGGCTATGCCCGCGCGGCGTGGAGGCTTGCCGGCTTTCCAGGACGTCACCGGCGCGAGGGCATCACCCTGGGCCAGCGACCGCCCTACTGCCCCGCGCCCCCCATCGGCTCCATGCCGCTGTCGGCGATGGCTCGGGCCGCGGCGGGCGAGGCCAGGAAGCGGATCAGCGCCCGCGCCGCGGCCGGCTCCCGGCTGCGGGCGGGCACGCCGGCGGAGAACACCGTGAACCGCTGCAGCCCGGGCGGCAACGGCCCGACCAGGTCGATGCCCCTGATGGGCCGCAGCTCGCTGATCTGCTGGAAGCCGACTTCGGCCTCGCCGCGCGCCACGACGGCGCCGACCGGCTCGGCCGGGATCATGCGCGCCCGGCCCGCCACCTGCTCGGCGATGCCCAGGCGGGGCAGCATCTCGCGCTCGATGTAAACGCCGCTTGCGCTGTCCGAGTAGGCGATGGACCCAGCCGCGAGCAGCGCGCGCCGGAGCGCGTCCGCGGAGCCGATGTCCGGCCGGGGCGCACCCGCCCGCACCACGACCCCGATGCCCGAGCGCGCAAGGTCGGCCCGGCTGTCCGCCGGCACCGTGCCTTGCTCCACCAAGTGCCCGAGTGCGTCGCCGACCATGATGAGCACGTCGATCGGCTCGTTCCGGGCGAGCCGCGCAGGCACCGCGTTCACCGTCTGCCCCATGGAGGGTCCCCAGCCGGTCACAAGCGTGTGGCCGGTCTCGCGCTCGAATTCCGGGGCGAGCACGCGCAAGGCGGCGGCGAAGCCGCCCGAGCTGACCACGCGGATTTCGGCCGCGTCCGCAGTGCCGGCCAACGCAAGGACGGCGAGAGCGAGGGCGGCGCAGCGCAAGAGAAGCCGGCGCTGCATCGCTTCCGTCGTGGTCAGGACCCTGCACCTCAGAGCCGAGTCATAAGTCATGGACCAAGGTCCCCCATCGCGGCTACCATGGATCGTGAATAGGGTCGGATTCAGCGATCCCGGCGTTTTGTGCCCTTCAGCGCGCATCCGTGGTCCTGTTCAAGCCCGGCGCCTCCGCAGCATTGATGAGCCTGCGAATAGGAAAATCGTCATGGAGACCGAGGCTGTAACCTTTTTGGTCATCATTCCCACCTACAAACGGCAGCATCCCTTGGGCATTGCCATAAAAAGCGCCCTGCGCCAAACCGGCATCACGAAACGGATCATCGTGGCAGATGATTGTCCCAATGGGTCGGCGGCGGAAGTTGTCAGGGCGTTCCCTGAAGTGGTTTACATCAGGAACCCAGAACCATCAGGAGGGTGGCCTGGCCGGGTCCGGAACTTCGCCTTCGCTTGCTCGCGCGAGATGGGGATTGCAGCGGATTATGTGCATTTCCTCGACGACGACGACACGGTTCCCGAACAACACTATGCCTTGCTGAACGAAGCGTTTTGCAAGCACCCGGAAGTTGGAGTCATTTTTGGTGTGCTGAGACCATTCTGCGAGTTTTCCGACGATCCCACACGCCGTGAACGGCAAGAGCTGCAATTGCAGGAGGTGCGGGCGTGGCGTGTCAAGGCCACGCGCTTTCCTTGGTGCTACCAACAGATCGGCGAGGTCTTGAAGCTCCCTGCTGTCACGCAATGGTTCTTCAGTCAGCATGCGTTGTTCGGCGAAGAGATGTTCTTATGCAGTGGCGGCGTCTTGCGATATCCCCATGTCATGGAACTCGGAGGGTTCCCGGACATTCGAATCACGGAAGATTACTCTTTTTACACAGATGCGATACGAAGGTTCGGCGCCCTCTTTCTGAAAAAGGAAACCGCTGGTTACGGTGTTGGTCACGCAGGTGCCCTGTGGAGTCCACTCGACTTGGAGGGAGCCGCCAAAGCCGCGCACACGGACGAGTGGAAGCGGGAACTTAGGATACGGCAGAGAAAACTCCGAACGGAGATGGGGCATCTCAAGTACTACATACGCATGACGGCCTATTTCCTCGGCAGGATTGTGCTGACCCAGGTGTTGATGCCCATGCTCGACCGTTGGGGCTACTTCGCGGACCTGCATCGCCTTGTGGACCCGGATCGCTTCAGCGGTTCAGCGAAGCATAGCTACGCCGAAACGCCTTCGGGTGCTGAAACCCGGGCCTTGCCCGAACGGTAGGCCAGCAGCGTCGCCAGGAGGCCGCAAGCGCCGCCGAGCGTCACCCAGAACGCCGGCGCGGCCCGGTTGCCGGTCGCCTCGATCAGCCAGGTGGACACCGTTGGCGTGAACCCCCCGAACAGCGCGGTCGCCAGCGAGTAGGCCAGCGAGAACCCGGCGGTGCGCACGCCGGGCGGCACGATCTCCGTCAGCGCGACCACCATGGCGCCGTTGTAGCTGCCATACAGGAACGACAGCCACAGCAGCACGGCCAGCATGTTGGCAAACGAGGCATGGCCGACCAGCCAGGCCAGCGCCGGGTAGGCGGTCAGCACGGTCAGCGCCGAGAACAGCAGCAGGAGGGGCCGCCGCCCGATCCGGTCCGACAGCGCCCCCATCACCGGCAGCCAGAAGAAGTTGGACAGGCCGACGCAGAAGGTGACGACCAGGCTGTCGGCGTCGGACAGGTTGAGCACCTTCTTGCCGAAGGTCGGGGTATAGACCGTGATCGCGTAGAAGGAGATCGTGGTCATCGCGACCAGCAGCATCCCGATCCCCACCGCCTGCCAGTCGCGGGCGAGCGAGGCGAAGGTCTCGCGGAGCGAGGGCCGGTGCTTGCGGGCCAGGAACTCCGGCGTTTCCTCCAGCGAGCGGCGGATGGCGAACAGGAACGGGATGATCAGGCAGCCGATGAAGAACGGGATGCGCCAGCCCCAGGCCCCCACGTCGGCCGGCGCCAGAAGCCGGTTCACCGCGAAGCCGATGACGGCGGCGGCCATGATGGCGACCTGCTGGCTGCCGGACTGCCAGGCCACGAAGAAGCCCTTGCGGCCCAGCGGCGCCATCTCGGACAGATAGACGGACACGCCGCCCAGCTCGACGCCGGCGGAGAAGCCCTGCAGCAGCCGCCCGATCAGCACGAGGATCGGCGCCAGGAGGCCGATCGTTGCATAACCCGGCACGAAGGCGATCAGGACCGTGCCGCACGCCATGATCGAGAGCGTCACGATCAGGCCGCGGCGGCGTCCGATCCGATCGACGTAGGCGCCGAGCAGGACGGCGCCGAGCGGGCGCATCAGGAACCCGGCGCCGAACGTCATGAAGGTGAACATCAAGGAGGCGTAATCGCTGTCAGCCGGGAAGAACGCGCGGGCGATGAAGGTCGCGTAGAACCCGAACAGGAAGAAATCGAACATTTCGAGGAAGTTGCCGCTCGTCACCCGGAGCACCGTGGCGAGCTTCGAGCGGGGCGCGCCGCCCGTGGCAGTTCCGACCATGACGTTCTCCGGTGCGTGGGCGGGGACGATCCCGATTGCCGGCGATCATGCGCCGGGACAGGCCCGCATGGGAAGGCGCGGCGGCGGTCCCCAACCCCCGGGATCTATGCCTTGCCGGGACGGGTCAGGTCGAACTTGTGGTCGGCCAGGAAATAGTCGTGGTAACCGGCGCGGCTGATGATCTGCAGGGCCAGCGTGTCCACGATGCCGTCCTTGATGACGCGGTCGTCGATGTGGACGCCGACCACCTGGCCGATCGCCATGAAATAGCCGGCCTCGCCCCCATCGAGCGGCGCAAGGTCCACCGTCTTGAGCAGCCGGCATTCCAGCGCCGCCGGGGCGCCGCGGACCCGGGGCGGGCGGACCAGCACCGAAGGCTCCGGCTGCAGCCCGGCGTGCTCGAACTCGCTTTGCCCGCGCGGCAGCGGCGCGGAGGTGCGGTTCATCGCGTCGCGCTGCTCCCAGGACACGACCGAGCAGGTGAACTCGCCGGTTTCCTCGACGAAGCTGAAGGCGTCCTTGCGCCCGAGCGAGGAGAACATGACCATGTGCGGTCGGTCGGACACCTGGTTGAAGAAGGAGTAGGGCGAAAGGTTCGTCTCGCCCGCGGCGCTCACCGCGCAGATCCAGCCGATGGGACGGGGAGCGATCAGCGCCTTCACCGGGTCGTGCGGCAGGCCGTGGCCGTGGGCGACTTCGTAGAACATGGGTGTTGCGTCCTTGAGGGGTGCCGGCTTCAACGCTGGTCCAAGGCCTCGGCTTCCCGCCTGCGCCTGAGAACGCTGTAGCGCCATGCCGAAGGCCCGGTGTAGGCTGGTTTGATGAAGCAACCCAAGCGCCGGCCGACCCGCGTCCCGCTTGTGCTGGCGGCCGTGCTGCTGGGCATCCTGACGGCGCCGGGGCCTGCACGGGCGGCATCCATGACGGTGCGCCAGGTGATCGCCCTGCTGCGCGCCGGGCACCCGGCGGACCTGTCCGGCCAGGACCTGTCGCGGCTGGATCTCGCGGACCTCGACTTCAGCGGCGCCAACCTGTCCGGGGCCAACCTGTTCGGCGCGGACCTCACCGGGGCCAACCTGTCCCGCGCCAACCTGGCCGGCGCCGACCTCGACCGGGCCACCATCATCCGCGCCGACTTCTCGGGCGCCGACCTGTCGGGCGCGCGCATGTTCCTGCCGGCTGCGTCCACCCTGCTGGGCGAGAACCCGGCCGAGGAGGCGCCGCGGTTCCGCCGGGCCAACCTTTCGGGCGCGCACCTGCTGGCCAAGCTCGGCAACGGCGACTGGACCGGCGCCAACCTGGCGGGGGCGCACCTGGAGCTAGGGCGCACGCAGTTCCTGGCCGCGCTGCGCTCGGACCTCAGCGGTTGCCGGATGGCCGGGGCCAACCTGGAAGGGGCGGACCTGTCCGGCGTGCGCCTGGCCTTCGCGGACCTGCGCGGCGCCCGGTTGGCCGGGGCCAACCTGCAAGGGACCGACCTGGCCGGGGCGCGGCTGGACGGGGCCGACCTGACGGGAGCGGCCCTGGCGCGGGCCGACGTGCACGGGGCGTCGCTGCGCGGCGCCATCGGCCTGGACCGGGCGACCGGGCTGGACAGCGTGCGCAACCTCGACCTGGCCGAGCGGTAGCCATGCGGCGCATGGTCCCGCTGTGGCTGCTGCTGGCGCTGCTCGGCACGCTTCCCGTCCCGGCCGCGGCGCAAAGGGAGCGGGTGGACCTGGCGCTGGCGCTGGCGGTCGATGTGTCGGAGTCCATCGACGCGGCACGCTTCGCCTTGCAGATGAATGGGATCGCGACCGCGCTCGAAGCGCGGGAGGTGCAGGCCAGCGTCCTGTCGGGTCCACACCAGTCCATGCTGATCGCGCTGGTGCAATGGTCCAACCGCCCGGCGCTGTCGCTGCCCTGGACGCTGCTGACCAGCGCCGAGGATGTCCAGCGCTTCGCGGCGCGCGTCCGCCACCTGCGCCGGGCAAGCAACGGGTTCACCTGCATGTCGGCCGCGCTGCGCAGCATCGCCGACAAGCTGCTGACCCAATTGCCGGTTCCGGCCGACCGCATCGTGGTGGACGTGTCCGGCGACGGACAGGAGAACTGCAACCCGCCGGAGACGGTGGACCAGGTGCGGGACGAGTTAGCTGCCACGGGCGTCACCATCAACGGTCTGCCCATCCTGGAGGGCGACGAGGTGGCGACGCTGGAAGCCTGGTACCGGGACCACCTGATCGGCGGACCCAACGCTTTCCTGGTGCCGGCCGAAAGCTTCGACGATTTCGACCGCGCGATCCGCCGCAAGTTCGTGACGGAGATTAGCGCACTGCCCTGGCCCGTCCACGTGCGGCAGGTGGCGCGCTAAGCATCATTTGGCGGAGTGTGCCACGCTCCGCCGGCAAAATGATGCGTCTAAACAAGCCTGCTTAGGCCCGCTCCGTCCGGCGCCTTGCCCAGGGGCCAAGCCCCCGCGCCGCGGCCGGGTGAGCCCGCGACTTGGCCCGCCCCGGCG
>CAXUIQ010000126.1:0-2122 GCA_964250815.1 uncultured Acetobacteraceae bacterium | reverse complement strand
AAATGCCGGCGAAAAACCACCCCGGATTCGCCCCGCCCCCCCGGGCGCTTGCCCCCGGGCAAACGCGCCGGCGCCGCGTCCGGTTCAGCCCGCGAGTTGCCGCGCCCGGTCGAGCGGGCCTTTGCAGGCCGCGTCATCCTGGCTGTCCATCTTGCGCGCCTTTTCCAGCTCCCCCTTGGCTTCTGACATCTTGTCGTTCGGCCCGGCGCCGCTGGCCTGGCCCGGCGTGGTCTCGACCGACTTGCCCGACCCGGCGGCCGCGACCGCGGCGGCCGTCGGCAGGCCTTCCTGCTGCCGCCGCACGTCCTGCGGGGACGTGGCGACCAAGTTGCCGACGGCGGCGTTGACCTCCTTGGTCCCCGCCGTGCCGCCCACCCGGTTGTCGGCGGAGGTCCCGGTGGGGGCCGGGGCCGCAGATGCGGCGGGCGACGCGCCGGGAGCGTTGCCCGGGTTGGAGCCGGTGAGCGTGCCGGTGGTCGGCGCCCCCAGGCTCGGGCTTTGCGACAGCTTGCGGCCAAGCTCGGCGATCTGGTCGGAGCACGGCCCGGCCGACGCGACGCCCGGCACGGCGACGGCTCCGAGGCAGAGTGCCGACAAGCCCGCCATGACCTTGGACGAAGTGCGCATGAAGTTCCTCCTTTTGTGAGTTGCGCGTTCAACGGCCCGCCTTGCCGAGATTTCCGCCACACGGCAACACGAGGTCGTGATACGATTGGCCCGGCCCTGCGCATGGCGCGGTGCCGGTGATTGACTTAGATGTGGGACGCAATCATAGATTGCAGCTTGCTCAACAATAAACGGAGGACAGTATGGCTTGGAAAGCCCCGAAGGTCGTCGAGATTGCTCTCGGCGCGGAAATCAATTCCTACGCTTGCGCTGATCTGAAGAAGTAAGCGCAAGTCCTGGCAGCGCCCTGGGCCGGTGCAGTTGACACCGTGACCTTGGGGCGTTCGCTGGGGCACGCCGCCAGGCCATTCGATGCGCGTGATCGTGCTCGGCGCTGCGGCAGGCGGCGCGTTCCCGCAATGGAACTCCAACGCCCAACCTTGCCGCCGTGCGCGGGCGGGTGATCCGGCTGCTTCCCCAAGCACGCAGGCGTCGATCGCCGTCAGTGCAGATGGCCGCTATTGGGCGGTGTTGAACGCCTCTCCGGACATACGGCAGCAGATCGAGCAGACGCCGGCCTTGCAGCCAAAGGAAGGCCTGCGGTCGTCGCCGATTGCTGCGGTCGTGCTGACGGGCGGCGACGTGGACGCCATCGCGGGCCTGCTGACGCTTCGTGAACGCCAAGCGTTCAGCATCCTGGCCACGTCCCGGGTGCATGAGGTCCTGGACAACAACCCGATCTTCGAGGTTTTGGCCCGCGGCATCGTCGCCCGGCAGCACGTCGCGCTTGACGTGCCGACCCCGGTGGGCCTGCCGGACGGCGGGGCAAGCGGGCTTGTGGTCACGCTGTTCGCCGTGCCCGGCAAGGTGCCGCTTTACCTTGAGCAGCCCGGCGCGGCCCCGGCCCTTGAGGAAACCGACCAGACGGTCGGCGCGGCGGTGTCGGATGGGCGGACGACCCTGTTCTACGTGCCGAGCTGCGCCGCCATGACGCCGGCCCTGGCCGACCGGCTCCGCGGCGCGGCGGCGGTGTTCTTCGACGGCACGCTCTGGACCGATGACGAGATGATCCGCGCCGGGCTGGGGCCGAAGACCGGGCAGCGCATGGGGCACATGAGCGTGTCCGGGCCAGATGGGACGCTTCAGGCCTTTGCCGGGCTGGACGTGCGGCGGCGCATCCTGCTGCACATCAACAACTCGAACCCCATCCTCCTGGCGGACTCGCCGGAGCGGGCGCAGGTAATGGCCGCGGGCTGGGACGTGGCCTACGATGGAATGGAGCTGACCCTGTGAGCGACCGCCTGCTGTCCTCCGCCGACCTGCGCGCCGCGCTGCGCGCCATCGGCGACGAACGGTACCACATCCACCACCCCTTCCACCGCATGTTGCACGACGGGCGGCTGACGCGCGCCCAGGTGCAGGCTTGGGCGCTGAACCGCTACTACTACCAGAGCCGCATTCCGGCCAAGGACGCGACCCTGCTGGCCCGGCTGCCCACCGCCGACCTGCGCCGGGC
>CAXUIQ010000125.1:1579-9199 GCA_964250815.1 uncultured Acetobacteraceae bacterium | reverse complement strand
GGTTGCCGACAAAGCCCTTGCCGTCCCGCAGGATCACCGCGCCGCGGTGCCGGCAGACGTTGTGGAAGGCGCGCACCGCCATGTCGTCGTCGCGCACCAGGATGACGGAGGTGCCGCCCAGCCGCACCGTCACATAGTCGCCGGGTTCCGGGATTTCAGGTTCGCTCGCGACAAAGATCCAATGCCGCCCGTAGATCAGCCGCAAATCGAGGTCGAACACGTCCTGGCTGGCGTAGAACGCGGCTTCCAGGCTGTGGCCGGGCCGGCGCCGGGCGACGAGCGCGTCCAGGCCGGATTGCGTGATGGCCGTCATGTCAAAGGTCCTTGGCGTGGCGCAGCCCGTCGAACACGGCCGCGTGGATGTTCCGGCTGGCGACGGCATCGCCGATCCGCATCAGGCGGTAACTGCCCTCCGGGTTGCGCACCACGGTTTGCGGTTGCCCGGCCAGCAGCGCCCGGTGGTCGACTTCGCCCAGATTGACCGAGCCGGGGCGCAGCGCGAAGTACAGATCGTCGAGCGGCAACGTGCCGTGCTCGACCACCACCTGGTCCACCAGGCGCTCCTCCGTGCGCGGCCCGTAGTCGCTGCCGAGCGTCGCCGCGAGCTTGTTGCCCTCCCGCCGCACCGACAGCACGCGGCTGTTGATGGTGATCCTCGCCCCGGCGCGCTGCAGCACCCGGGCAAAGCCCGCGTGGTTGAGGCCGCCCAACTCCGGCGCGAACATCCGCTCGGGCGTCACGATCTCCAGCTCCGACCCGGCGCTCGCGACCAGCTCGGCCGCCTGCATCCCGGGATAGTTGCCGTTGTCGTCGTAGATCAGCACCCGCTCCGCCGGCTTCACAGCACCCGACACCAAATCCCAGGTCGATGTGACCAGCTCGTTGCCGCTGGCGAGGATGTCCGTGTTGGGAAGCCCGCCGGTCGCGACGAACACCACGTCCGGCCCCTCCGCCAGCACGTCGCCCGCCTCCGCCCAGGTGGCGAAGCGGAGGTCCGCGCCGAGGCGCTCCAGCTCCGACAGCCGCCAGTCCACGATGCCGATCAGCTCGCGCCGCCGGGGCGAGCGCGCGACCAGCAGGACCTGGCCGCCGGCCTGTTCCGTCGCCTCGAACACGGTGACGGCGTGGCCGCGCTCGGCGGCAACCCGCGCCGCCTCCAGCCCGGCCGGGCCTGCGCCCACCACCACCACCCGGCGCCGCGGCCCCGCCGTGCGCGCCACCACCTGCGGCATCGACGCCTCCCGCCCGGTGGCCGGGTTGTGGATGCACAGCGCCTCGTTGCCCTCGTAGATGCGGTCGATGCAGTAGCTGGCACCGACGCAGGGGCGGATGGCGTGCTCCCGCCGCTCCATCACCTTGCGCACGATGTGCGGGTCGGCGATCAGCGCCCGGGTCATGCCCACCATGTCGAGCTTGCCCTCCGCGATGGCGTGGCGCGCGGTGGCCACGTCGTTGATGCGGGCGGCGTGGAACACCGGGATCTGGGCCGCCGCCCGCACCTCGCCTGCGAAGTCGAGGTGCGGGGCGGAGCGCATGCCGGCAATCGGGATCACATCGGCCAGCGCGTTGTCGGTATCCATGTGGCCGCGGATGATGTTGAGGAAGTCGGCGAGGCCGGACGCCTTGAAGCGCCGGGCGATCTCGATGCCCTCCTCCCGCGACAGGCCGATCTCCCAATCTTCGTCCGCCACCATGCGCAAGCCCAGCAGGAAGTCCGGCCCCACCGCGTCCCGCATCGCCTGCATGACGCGGAGCGAGAACGCCATGCGAGCCGAAAGGTCGCCGCCGAAGGCGTCCTGCCGGTGGTTGGTGGCCGGCGACCAGAACTGGTCCGGCAGGTGGCCGTAGGCGTTGATCTCCAGCCCGTCCAGCCCGGCCGCCTGCATCCGCTGCGCGGCGGCGGCATAGTCGGCCACGATGCGGTCGATGTCCCAATCCTCCGCCGCCTTCGGGAAGGCGCGGTGGGCCGGCTCGCGGACCGGGGAAGGCGCCAGCACCGGCAGCCAGTCCGCCCTGTTCCAGGCGGTGCGGCGCCCGAGGTGGGTGATCTGGATCATCACCGCCGAGCCGTGCTCATGGCACTCGTCGGCAAGGCGCTTCAGCCAGGGGACGATCTCGTCCTTGTAGGCCAGCAGGTTGCCGAACACCGGGGGGCTGTCGGGCGATACCACGGCGGACCCGGCGGTCATGGTCAGGGCCACGCCGCCCCGCGCCTTTTCGACATGGTAAAGCCGGTAGCGGTCCTTGGGCATCCCGTCTTCGCTGTAGTACGGCTCGTGCGCCGTGCTCATCACCCGGTTGCGCAACGTCAGGTGCCGCAGTTGGTACGGCTGCAGCAACGGGTCGTTCATTCGGCCGGGCACGTCGCCGAAAGCGTTCATGGCTACAATCCCACGTTGATGCGCCGGGTGCGGGGCGATGCTGCTGCGCATAGGCGAATTATAGCAGGATGCGGGCCGTGTGGGCTGCGCTCTTGTATAGTCCCGCCGGCGGTTTGCCTGCGCACGACACGCTCGAGGCGTCCTGCTCAGCCGCCGATTTCCACCACGACCCGGCCCCGGACACGGCCGCCGATGATGTCCTCCGCGGCCCGAGGCACGTCGGCCAGGCCAACCGTGCGGGTCATCGCGTCGAGCTTGGCCAGGTCAAGCTCCCGGGCCAGCCGGCCCCATGCCTCCATCCGGCGCGCCCTGGACGCCATCACGGACTCGATGCCGAGCAGCGCCACGCCGCGCAGGATGAACGGCGCGACCGACCCCGGCAGGTCCATGCCGCCCGCCAGTCCGCACGCCGCCACCGCGCCGCCAGACCGCGTCATCGACAAGATGTTGGCCAGCGTCGTCGAACCCACGGAATCGACGCCCGCCGCCCACCGCTCCTTGGCGAGCGGCTTCGGCGTGCCGGACAGGCTTGCGCGGTCGATCACCTCGTCCGCGCCCAGGCCGGTCAGGTACTCGGACTCCCCCATCCGCCCGGTCGAGGCGATCACCTGCCAGCCCGCACGGTGCAGCAGGGCGACCGCGACGGAGCCGACCCCGCCGGCGGCCCCGGTGACGACCGCCGGGCCGGCATCGGGCGCAACGCCGTGCCGCTCAATGGCCATCAGCGACAGCATGGCGGTGTAGCCCGCGGTGCCCACCGCCATCGCCTGCGCGGGCGTGAGGCCGTCGGGCAGCGGGATCAGCCAGTCGCCCTTGACCCGGCTCCGCTCCGCATAGCCGCCGAGATGCGTCTCGCCGGTGCCCCAGCCGTTCAGCAGCACGGCGTCGCCGGGGTTGAAGCCGGGATGCGCCGAGGTCTCGACCACGCCCGCGAAGTCGATGCCGGGGATCATCGGGAAACGGCGCACCACCGGCGCCTTGCCGGTCAGGGCGAGGCCGTCCTTGTAGTTCAGGCAGGAGTGCGAGATGCGGACGGTGACATCGCCCTCCATCAGCCCGGCCTCGTCGAAGTCGCGCAAGGCAACCTGCTGGCCGCCTTCGTCCTTGTCGATCACGATCGCCTTCACCGCATTCCCTCCTGCTGCCGGGCTGGCCGCCCTTTGACGGAGGAAGCACTATGCCGTGCCGTGGCAACCCTCAAGGCCTGCGCTGCGCCGGCATCCGCGTCACAAAGCCGTGCCTGATCCGGGCGGGGTCACGTCCGGGGCGTCGGCTGCGTGAGCTGGCATGAGGCACGGACATGAAGCGCGGGCATGAAGCGCGGAGAAGCCGGGCCAACGCCGTCTCAAGTCGCGAACCCCTGCACCAGGCTGCCGGAAACCAGCCGCCAGCCGTCCACGAGGACAAAGAAGATCAGCTTGAACGGCAGCGACACCGCGTTCGGCGGAAGCATCATCATGCCCAGGCTCATCAGCACGCTGCCGACGACCAGATCGATCACGAGAAACGGCAGGTAGAGCAGGAACCCCATCTCGAACGCGCGCCGCATCTCGCCGATCATGAAGGCGGGCACCAGGGCGCGCCACTGCGCCTGGTCCGGGGCAGGCGGTGCCTGGATCTGGCCCAGGTCGAGGAAGAGTTGCAGGTCCGCCCCTCGGACGTTGGCGGCCATGAACGACCGGAACGGCTCCGCGGTCAGCCGCAGCCCTTCCATCTCCCCGACCTGGCCCTGCGTCATCGGCAGCAGGCCGCCTGTCCAGGCTTGGTCCATCACCGGCTGCATGACGAAGTAGGTGAGGAACAGAGCCAAGCCGATCAGCACCGAATTGGGCGGCGTGCCCTGCGCGCCGATCGCGCTCCGCAGCAGCGAGAGCACGATGACGATCCGGGTGAATGCGGTGGCCATCACCAGCAGGCTGGGAGCGAGCGACAGCACGGTGACGAGCGCGGTCAACTGCACGAGCCGGCCCGTCGCGCCTGCCTGCCCGGCGGCGCCCAGGTCGATGTTGACCGACTGCGCATGGGCCAGGCCTGGGGCCAGCGCCAGCGTCAGCAGCGCCGCGCAGGCGAGACGCCGCAGCGGTTGGCTCACAGGCCGGTCCCCGACACGGCTGCCGCCGGCGGCAGCCAACCCACGACCTGTTCGGAGCTGCCTCCGATCAGCAGGAGAAGTTCGCGTCCGTCGCAGGAAACCAGTTGCAGCCGCCGGGTCCGGTCCAATGCCAAAGCCTCGCCCAGCACAAGCCGTCCGCCCGCCGCCGGCCGAGCAAGCCGCAGCACGCGAGCGCCGCGCCCGGCCAGCACGACCATGCCGAGCACCGCAGCCAGCGCTGCCCCGGCCATCGCGACAGTTTGGATCAAAGCGGACATCGGGCGGCCTTCTGCCGTTGGAGGATCGCTACGGGTCGATGGCCCGGAGCGCCACACCCAACGCATCAATCCGCGTAAGCAATGAGAAAAGCAAGGCGCAAGCTGCGCGGCCCTCGGCCGGGGGCAGGTCCAACGCCTTTGCGCAGAGCAGTCCTACGGACCGGTCAAGCCCGGTCATGTCCACCCGGCGCCTGACTGCTGCCAGGCCCGCGGCGATGCCCACCGTGTCGTGCAACGTTTTGGACAAGCTTGCCAGGTCGGCCGCGGCATCATGGGCGGGCCGGGGCCAACAATTGATCTCGCCGGGAGTGATCGGGTTCGTCATGCCCGCAGCTTGACAATAAATGGTTACTGATCCGTTGCGACTACGCCTAAACGTCGCGTTAACCAAACCCGTGCATCCTGCCCACAGGCAAACAGGGGAATTTGATGGACCCGAACGGACTCGGCTCCGCCGATATCGGCTTGTTCCGCTTGGCGGAGCAGCGCCTCGCCTGGGTCGGGCGGCGGCAGGAGCTGCTTGCGCAGAACGTGGCCAACGCCAACACGCCGGGCTACCAGCCGCGGGACTTGCCGCCCTTTGCCAAGGCTTTGGCAAACGCCGACCCGGCCGCGGCGCTGGTCCGCACCGACCCCAAGCACATCGCCGTCACCGGGAGCTTGCAATCCGGCCAGCCGTCCCGCCCGCGCGAGCGCTCGCCGGACGGCAACGGCGTTTCCATGGAGGACCAATTGACCAAGGTTGCCGACACGTCCAACACGCAGGAGCTGGTGGCGAACCTGTACCGCAAATACCAGGGCATGTTCCGCACAGCCCTGGGCCGGGCGGGATAGGAGCCGAACGATGGACATCACCAAGGCGCTTGCCATCTCGGCCCGCGGCATGGACGTGCAGACCGCACGCCTGCGCACCATCGCGGAAAACCTGGCCAACCAGGACACCACCGGCTCCACGCCCGGCGCGGAGCCATACCGCCGCAAGGTCATCACCTTCGAAAACAAGATGGACGAGGCGCTGGGCGCCTCGACGGTCCGCGTCAAGGACATCTCGACCGACAAGGGCGAGCTGCCCACGCGCTTCGACCCGTCCCACCCGGCGGCTGACGCGAAGGGCTATGTCAAGACGCCCAACGTCAACAGCTTCATCGAGGTCATGGACATGCGCGAAGCGCAGCGCGGCTACAGCGCCAACATGAACGTGATGGAAGTGACCCGGTCCATGCTGACCCGCACCATCGAGATGCTGAAATGACCGTCCCGGTCGTCACCGTCACCCCGGCCGGCGCCGCCGGCGCCTATGCGCGCGTGCAGAACGGCGCCGGGCCGGGGGAGGGCGGGCCGGCCGCGCCAGGCTTCGGCGACATGCTGGCACGGGCGCTCGGCTCCGTCGTCGATGCCGGGCACCAGGCGGACGCGCAGTCGATGCAGGCGATCGCCGGGGGCGGCAACCTGACGGAGGTGGTCACGGCCGTGTCCCGCGCCGAGCTGGCGCTGCAATCCGCGGTGACCATCCGCGACCGCGTCGTGCAGGCGTACCAGGACGTGATGCGGATGCCGATCTGACATGGACGACGCCGAGGTCGCGGCTTCGCTCCGGGAAACGCTGTGGATCGTGCTGAAGCTCGGCGGCCCGCTGCTGGTCGCAGCGCTTGCAGTCGGGCTGGTGGTGTCGCTGGTCCAGGCGGTCACGCAGATCAACGAGGCCACCCTGGTCTTCCTGCCGAAGCTGCTGGTGCTGGGCGGCGCGCTGGTGCTGCTCGGGCCGTTCATGGCCTCCAGCCTCGCGGATTACACCCACGTGCTGATGGACCGCCTGATCGCCGTCGGCGGGCAATGACCGCCCCCGTCCCGCGGAGGCCAGGCGTTGGATGACGCGGCGCTGCTGGCGGCGCTGCCGGGCTGGGCGTTCGCCTTCGCCCTCGTGCTGTCCCGCACCGGCATGGCGGTCATGCTGCTGCCGGGCTTGGGGGAGGCCGAGCCGCCGGCGACCGTCCGCGCCGGGCTGACGCTGGCGATCACCGTGCTGCTGTTGCCCGTGGTTGCGCCGTCGGTGCCGGCCGTGCCCGAAGTCGGCTTGGGTGGGGCCGCGATGGTTGCAACGGAGCTGCTGGCCGGCGCCTTGCTCGGCTGGATGGCCCGGCTGCCGGCGTTGGCGCTCGGCATGGCGGGGGCTGTGGTGTCCTACATGCTGGGCCTGTCGAGCGTGGTGCAGCAGGACCCGGCGCTGGGCGGCCAATCCGCCGCCATGTCCCGGCTGTTCGGCATGGTGGCGCCCGTCCTGATCCTCTCGACCGGGCTTTATGCCCTGCCGCTCACCGCCTTGGCCGGGAGCTACCAGCTCGTGCCGCCCGGCTCCACCTTGCCCGCGGGGCCGCTGGCCGAAAGCGTCACGGGCGCGGTGGTGGCCTGTTTCGGCCTGGCGCTGCGGCTTTCGGCGCCGTTCCTGCTGGCGGGACTGGTTTTCCAGGCGGCGTTGGGGTTGCTGGCCCGCCTGGTCCCGCAGTTGCAGGTCTATACCGCGGCCACGCCGGGGCAGATCCTGGGCGGGATCGTGCTGCTGGGCGTCCTCGCGTCGCACATCCTGGGGGCATGGACCGAGGCGGTGAACACCGCGTGGTCCAGTCTTCCCGGCCTGTAAGGCCGGGGCCGCGCCATGGCGGAAGGGGCCGAGGGCGAAGACCGCGACAAGCCGGCCACCGAAACCCGGCTGCGGCGTGCGCGGGAGGCGGGCGAAGCGCCGCTGTCGCGGGAGCTGCCCGTCCTCGCCGGGCTCGGGGCGGCGACGCTGGTGCTGGCGATGGCCGGCCCTTGGCTGACCCGCGGCCTTTCGACGCGGCTCGTCCGCATGCTGGCCATGGACGCGGCGCCG
>CAXUIQ010000125.1:0-1479 GCA_964250815.1 uncultured Acetobacteraceae bacterium | reverse complement strand
CCGGCGGCCTGCTGCACGGCAAGGCGTTGGTCCCCGACCTGGCCCGGCTCAGCCCGATGCGCGGCCTTTCGCGCTTGTTCGGCCTCAACAACCTGATCGAGGCGCTCAAGGCGCTGGCGAAGGTCGGCGTCCTCGCCTGGGCGGCCTGGCGCGCCCTGGCGGACGCGCTGCCCGGCGCCACCGCCTCGGTGATGTGGCCGCCCGAGCGCCTGATGGACCGGCTGACCCGCGACCTGATCCATCTCTGTGTGCTGGTCCTGGCCTGCCAAGCGGGCATCACGCTGCTCGACGTGGGCTGGGTCCGCTTCCGCTTCGCCAAGCGCATGCGGATGACCGCGCAGGAGATCAAGGACGAGCATCGCGACAGCGAGGGCGATCCCCGGCTCAAGGCCAAGCTGCGCCAGATGCGCCTGGCCCGCGCCCGCAAGCGCATGATGGCGGCGGTTCCGACGGCGACCGTGGTGATCACCAACCCGACCCACTACGCGGTGGCGCTCGCCTACGACCGCAGCAAGCAGTCTGCGCCGCGCGTGGTGGCGAAGGGGATGGACGAGGTCGCCGCGCGCATCCGTGCGATGGCGGCGGAGCACAGGGTGCCCGTGGTGGCCAACCCCCCGCTGGCGCGGGCGCTGCACACCGTGGAACTGGAAGCCGAGGTGCCGGCCGAGCACTTCCAGGCGGTTGCCGAGATCATCGCGTATGTCTGGCGGCTGCGCGGCCAAGCCAGGAGCCGCGCGTAAAGTTCACTTTTTGTTCTTGCACCGCGGCCTGTCGCCGCCTATTTCAGACTCGGTCGATGGGCACCAGATAGTTGCGGTTGCGTTTGCTGGTGTGACACTGTGCCGGGCAGACGGGCGGGACAAGGATCAGACATGGACAAGAACAAGGCGCTCGATGCGGCGTTGACGCAGATCGAGCGGGCATTCGGCAAAGGCTCGATCATGCGGATGGGCGCCAAGGCCGGCGACCAGCAGATCGAGACGATCCCGTCAGGCTCGCTGGGCTTGGACCTGGCACTCGGCATCGGCGGGCTGCCGCGGGGCCGGGTGATCGAGATCTACGGTCCGGAAAGCTCGGGCAAGACCACGCTTGCGCTCCATGCGGTGGCGGAGGCGCAGAAGCGCGGCGGCACCTGCGCGTTCATCGACGCGGAGCATGCGCTTGATCCGATCTATGCCCGCAAGCTCGGCGTCGACGTGGACAACCTGCTGCTGAGCCAGCCGGACGGCGGCGAGCAGGCGCTTGAGATTTGCGACACGCTGGTGCGGTCCGGCGCGGTGGACATCGTGGTGGTGGACAGCGTCGCCGCCCTCGTGCCGCGCGCCGAGCTTGAGGGCGAGATGGGGGACGCCCATGTCGGCCTCCATGCCCGGCTGATGAGCCAGGCCTTGCGCAAGCTGACGGGCAGCGTCGCCAAGTCGCACACCATGCTGATCTTCCTGAACCAGATCCGGCTCAAGATCGGCGTGATGTTCGGCA
>CAXUIQ010000124.1:7192-9203 GCA_964250815.1 uncultured Acetobacteraceae bacterium | reverse complement strand
CCGCCAACCGGCGCGACGGGCGCGCAGCACGGCCAGCTTGTCGAACGCGCCCCGCGCCCGCATCACCCGGCCGCCCAGCCACCAGGGCCGCATGGCGCTGCGGTAGCGGCCGTAGCCGCCGAAGATCTCGTCGCCCCCTTCCCCGCACAGCACGACCTTGACCTCCTGCCGGGCGCGCTGCGCCAGGAACCAGCTCGGGATGGTGGCGTAGTCCGCCGCCGGGTCGTCCATGGCGGCGACGATGCGGGGCAGGTCGCGCCAGACCATCGCCTCCGTGATCTCCATCGTCTCGTGCCGGGCGCCGACCGCGCGGGCGACAGCGGCGGCTTGGTCGCGCTCGTCCGCCGCGCCTGGGGCGGCGAAGCCTGCGGTGAAGGCCAGTACCGGCCGGTTGTTCAGCCGGGCCATGACGGCGAGCACGGCGGCGCTGTCCACGCCGCCCGACAGGAACATGCCATACGGCACGTCGCTGCGCTGGTGCAGGTCCACGCTTTCGGTCAGCGCGTCGTCCAGGCGGGCAAGCGCCGCGTCTTCCGTGATGTCCTCCGGCCCGCCCTCCGGCAGGGCGGCGATGCGGCTACGGTCCACGATGTGCCCGTCGGCGATGCTCAGCGTCTCGCCGGGCAGCAGGCGCTCGACACCTGCGAAGATGGTCTCGGCGCCGGTGGTGAACTGCATCTGCAGCAGCTCCTCCCGGGCAGCGGGGCGGAGCGTGCGGCGGACGAGGCCGGCGGCCAGCAACGCCTGCGCTTCGGACGCGAAGGCCAGGCCGCCCTCGATGTGCGCGACATAGAGCGGCTTGATGCCGAAGGGATCGCGGGTCAGGGTGACGCTGCGCTGCGCCCGCTCGTGGATGGCGATGGCGTACATGCCGCGCAGCGCCCGGGCGTAGGCCGCGCCGTCCCGCTGCCAGAGATGCAGCGGCGGCTCGCAGTCGCAATGGGTGGCGAAGTGGATGCCGGGCATGGCATCGCGCAGCTCGCGGTAGTTGTACACCTCGCCGTTGGCGACCAGCGTGGCCGAACCGGCGAAGAACGGTTGGTCGCCGCCGGCCACGTCGATGATGGCAAGCCGGGTTTGCAGCAGGGCGGTGCGCCCTACGACGAAATGGCCGCTGCCGTCCGGCCCGCGATGCGCCAGCGCCTGGGTCAGCGCCCCCAGGATGGCCGGGCTGGGCGGCGGGTTGCCCGCCTCCATGACGACGCCGGCGATGCCGCACATCAGGCCCGCTCCATCGCGGCAAGCGCCGTGCGCCATTGCGCGAGGACCGGCGCCTCCGCATGCTCGGCCTCGTATCGGGCGCGTCCGGCCTGGCCCAGGCGGGCGGCGAGCGCGGGCCGGGCCAGCACGTCGGCGATGGCGGCGGCCAGCGCTTCCGGGTCCTCCCGCGGCACCAGCAGGCCGTCGCGGTCCGGCACGATCAGTTCGGCCGGCCCGGCGGCGTCGGCGGCGACTACGGGCCGGCCGGCGGAGACCGCCTCGATGACCACGTTGCCAAGCGGCTCGTGCCGGCTTGGGCAGGCCAGCAGGTCGCAGCGCGCCAGCAGCGCCGCCTGGTCATTGCGCCAGCCGGCCAGGTATAGGCGCTCCTCTACGCCCAGCTCGCGGGCGAGCGAGGCGAGCGCCGCCCGCTCAGGCCCGTCCCCCGCGATGACCACGTGAACCCCCGGCAGCAGCGGCAGGGCGCGGACCAGGATGTCGAACGCCTTGTTGCGATGCAGGCGGCCCAGTGCCAGCACCACGGGCGCACCAGGCGGCACAGGCAGCGCGGCCGGGACGCTGCCCGCGAAGTCAGGGGCGAAGTTCGGCAGATGGTGCACGCGCCCGGCCGGCCATCCCTGGCCGCATATCCACGCCACAATGCCGCGGGTATTGCCGATCAGGTGGTCGCACGCCCGATAGTGGCGCAGGTCGTAGTAGCCGCCGAGCCGCCCGGCCAGCACCCAATCGCCCGGCGGCGTCTGCCGGGCGGCCCGGCTCATCCACGCCACGACGACCCGCGGCGCGAAGC
>CAXUIQ010000124.1:0-7182 GCA_964250815.1 uncultured Acetobacteraceae bacterium | reverse complement strand
GCCGGCGGCGGCGCCGCGCGGCCGGGTCAGCAGATCCAAGGCGCCGCCGAAGCGGAGCTGCAACGGCGCAAGCCCCCCCGCCGCAAGCCGCCCGGCCCGGCCGGGATCGCGCCGGATCACCGGGAGGATGGTGTCGCCGGCCCGGTGCAGCGCCAACGCTAACCGCTCGAAGAACAGCTCTGCGCCGCCGGCTGGCGCCCCGGCCATGACCTGCGCCACCCTCATGGCTGCAGCAGCCCGAGCGCTGCCGTTGCGGCGTCGGCCACCGTCAGCCCATCCATCGGTGCGGTGCCCGGCGGTCCCGGCGCGGCAACCACGGCCGTCCGCCGGCCGGCAGGGGCGTACTCGGCCGCGAGGCTCGGGCCGAACAGCCCAAGCGTCGGCGTCCCGGCAGCGGCGGCCAGGTGCATCAACCCGGAGTCGTTGCCGACGAACAGTGCGCAGCGGGACAGGCACGCCGAAGCTTCCGGCAACGACAGCCGGCCGGAAAGGTCGATTGCGTCCGGCAGGGCCGCGAGCACCGGCGCTGCCAAGGCTTGCTCGGCAACACCCGGGCCGGCGAACACCACGGGATGGGCGCCGGGCAAGGCCTGGTCCTGCAAGGCGCGGAACAAAGCTGCGAACCGGTCGGGCGCCCACGCCTTGCCCGACCAGTTGGCCGTGGGTCCCAGGCCGACGTAGCGCTGTCCCGGCGGCAGCAGCGTGTCCGCCCGCGCCTGGTCGGCAGCATTGGACCAGCTGACCGGCGACGGCGGCGGCGAAAGGCCGAGCGTCGCACCGAGCTGCGCCAGCTTGTGCCCGGCCCGCCGCCCGCCGCGCATCACCGCGCGGCGCCGGGCCGGGAGCAAGAAAGAGAGCGCGGAGCCGCGCAGGTCCACGACCAAATCCCACAGCGTGCCCGCCGTGCGCCGCCACAGCTCCAGCCAATGCAGGTCGAGGCGCCGCTTGGCGACCACCAGGGTCGCGTCGCGCCGTGGCATCCGGGCGAACACGCCTTCCGCGACCGGGCCGCAAGCGATGGTGAAGCGCGCTGTCGGATAGGCGCGCAGCAGGTAGTCGAGCAGGCCGGTGGACAGGACCGCGTCGCCGATGCGGGTCGCCGTGATGAAAAGGATGCGCATGCTGCGCCGGTGTAGCACGGGCGCCGGGCTGTGCGAGCCGGCCCGGTTCGACGCCGGCTTGAGTTCAGCCCGGCGGGCCACCACGTCGCCATGCATGAACACCCTCGCTTTCCTGCCCGGCCGCGCCGTCATCGAAGTGGGCGGCGAGGACCGCGTATCCTTCCTGCAAGGGCTGGCCTCGAACGACGTGGCGGAGGCGGCGCCGGGCCGCGCGGTATGGGCGGCCTTGCTGACGCCGCAAGGCAAGTGGCTGGCCGACTTCTTCATCCTGGCGGACGACGGGCGCCTGTTGCTGGACTGCGAGGCCGGACAAGCGGCGATGCTGACCGAGCGGCTGACCCGGTTCCGGCTGCGGGCCAAGGTCACGGTGCAGCCCGTGCCGCTGCAATTGTATGCCGGCTGGGGTGGGGCGGCGCCGGATGCCGGCATCGTTGCGCCCGATCCGCGCACCCCGGACGCCGGCTGGCGCGTGCTGTCCGACACGCCGCTCGCCGCCAATGCGGCAGCAGAGGACTGGGACCGGCACCGGTTGGCGCTTGGCCTGCCGGACGGGTCGCGGGACATGGAGGCGGAGAAGACGACGCTGCTGGAGGCTGGGTTTGACGAACTGCACGGGGTGTCGTGGACCAAGGGTTGCTACATGGGCCAGGAACTGACGGCGCGCACCAAGTACCGCGGCTTGCTGAAGCGGCGGCTGGTCCCGGTGCGGATCGACGGTCCCGTGCCGCCGCCGGGCATGCCCGTGCTTCGGGCAGGCACAGAGGTGGGCACCATGCGGTCCGCGGTGGCTGGCCTGGGGATGGCGTTGCTTCGGCTGGACGCCATCGAGGCCGGCGACCTGGCGTGCGGCGGGGCCGTCTTGCGTTCCATACGCCCCGCTTGGATGCAGTTGGCGCCGGTCAGGCTGGCGGGCGCGCACCCGGCATAGCCAGCTTCCGTCCCACCCAATCGGGGCGTGGCAAGGCAGCATGGGCTTGGGCCGCGACGGCAATCGTCCCAGCCGTCTTTGACAGGAACGGCACAACACGGCGAGTTTTCAAGTTGCCGTGCAGCAGCACGACTTCCTGCCGGGCCGCAACAAGGCCATCAACCCGCCGCATCTCGTGGGCTAGGTGAATGCGCTTGCTGTCGGACGCCAGGATCTGCGTCGAGATCCGCACTTCGTCGTCCAACAGCAACTCGGCCTTATAGACGATATGGCTCTCAACCGCGAACGTGCCGTGCTGCGTGTGTTCGCGGTAGGGCTGCCCGAGGCCAATTGCAGCCCACAGGTGGTCGATGGCGCCATCGAACAACACGACGTAGTATGCCACGTTCATATGGCCGTTCTCGTCGATCCATTCGGGACGCACGACTGCGCCGTAGCCAGTAAACGGGGCGGGGATGCTGCCCCGCCCGGTGCCCGTCACGCGCTAGGCGTTGTTGTCGAAGCCGCCATCGAACCCACCGGAATCGAACCCTCCACCGCCCCCGTCGAACGTCCCAGGGTCACCGCCGCCGTCATAGCTGGCCTGCTGGACGTTGCCGAACCCGGACCCGTCGTCGTAGCTCGCGGGCTGCCCGCTGCCGGCGAACGGGTCGGCGCTGGCCTGGTCGGAATAGCCCGCAGTCGGGTCCGTACCGGCGCCGTCAAAGGCGGTGGCGCTGGAATTGCCGCCAAAGGCGCTGCCAAGCGCGCCCTCGACGCCGCCGTGCCCACTGAAGGCGCTCATCAGGGCGTTGCCGACCACCATGCCGCCCGCGACGCCTGCCGCCGTCGTCAAAGCCGAGCCGAGGAAGCCGGATCCGCCCCGCTGCTGGAACATGCCTGGCTGGTAGTTGGGTGGATACTGCGGCTGGGGCGGGGGTGATGTCGGCTGATACTGTGGCCCAGCACCGGGCTGGCCGAAGCCGCCACGCTGTTGCTGCGCCTGGCCGCCGCTGCCTCCACCACCGAACAGGCTGCCGAAAAAGCCCTTTTGCTGCTGCGGGGCCTGCTGGGCGGCCTGCTGCGCCGCTTGCTGGGTCTGCTGTAATTCCCATTCCAGGCGGCGGATGCGGTTCTGCGCCTCGGCGAATGCCGCCTCCTGGACCAGCGCAGTCTGCGTGATGCGGTAGCGCGCTTCCGGGTACTGCTGGAACTGCTGGGCGATGAAGGCGTCAGCCTCGCGGTCGATCGGCGGCAGGGCGGGCTGCGACTGCGGCACGCTGCCGCCGGGTCCCGCGAGGAAACCGCTGCCTTGGGGCGCTCCGGCGACCCTGGCGATGAACCGGGCAATAAGGTCGCGTTCTTCGTTCGTCATGAGACTATCCGCGCGTTTGTTGCAAGGGTCGAGTTGGCCCGCGCCCAACTCTGGTTCAAGTGGCCAGGCTTAGGTGGCCAATCGCAGGCGCCGCCATTCGATGAGCGGGCAGCGGTTCTCGACGACGCGCAGGCCCGCCGCCCGGCCCGCTGCCGTTGCCGCCGCGTTGCTTACCCCAAGCTGCAACCACACCGTGCGCGCGCCGAGCCGGATCGCGTCCGCCATGATCGGCCCGACCTGGTCCGAAGCGCGGAACACGTCCACCATGTCGAGCGGCCCGGCCTCGTCCAGCGTCGCCACCACGGGCCGGCCGTGCAGGGTCTGGCCGGCCAGGCCCGGGTTCACGCCCACCACGTCGAAGCTGCGGGCGATCAGGAAGGCCATGACCTCGTTGCTCGGGCGCTCCGGCCTGCGAGACGCGCCGACCACGGCGATGCGGCGGGTGGTGAGGAGGACATGCTGGATCGGGTCGGTCATGCCGCTCCAACGCGGGCCGGGGCCGGCGGCTGCTTCCTCAACCGAGGCGGCGTCACTATGGTGCATTGTGGGGGATTTATCCCCCATTATGTTGCGTCCACCATTCAGGCCGCCGGGAACCATGACCGCAACGCCGCCCAGCTTCCAGGAGATCATCCTGCGCCTGCACGCCTTCTGGGCGCGGCAGGGCTGCGTGATCCTGCAACCGTACGACGTGGAGATGGGCGCGGGCACGTTCCACCCGGCCACGACATTGCGCGCCCTCGGCTCCCGTCCTTGGCGCGCCGCCTACGTGCAGCCCAGCCGGCGGCCGGCCGACGGGCGCTACGGGCAGAACCCGAACCGGCTCGGCCATTATTATCAATACCAGGTGATCCTGAAGCCTAGCCCGGCCGATTGCCAGGCGCTGCTGCTCGACAGCTACCGCGCCATCGGCATCGACCCCCTGCTGCACGACGTGCGCTTCGTCGAGGACGATTGGGAAAGCCCGACGCTGGGCGCCTGGGGCCTGGGCTGGGAGGTGTGGTGCGACGGCATGGAGGTGACGCAGTTCACCTATTTCCAGCAGGTCGGCGGCATCCCCGTCGCCATGCCCAGCGCCGAGTTCACCTACGGGCTGGAGCGGCTCGCCATGTATGTGCAGGGGGTGGAGAACGTGTATGACCTCGACTTCAACGGCGCCGGGGTGAGCTACGGCGACGTGTTCCTGCGGGCCGAGCGGGAGTACAGCGCGCATGGCTTCGAGCGCGCGGACACCGCCATGCTTGGGCGCCACTTCGCCGATGCCGAGGCCGAGTGCGCCGCCCTGCTCGCCGCCGGGCTGCCGCTGCCGGCTTACGACCAGTGCATCAAGGCGAGCCACCTGTTCAACCTGCTCGACGCCCGGGGCGTGATCTCGGTCGCGGAGCGCGCCGCGTATATCGGCCGGGTGCGGACGCTGGCGCGCGGCTGCTGCGAGGGGTGGCTGGCGGGGGAGGCGTCGGTTGTTTCTGCTTGAGCGACGGATTATCCTGGACACATGGGCGCACAGCTTAAGATTGACGGGGACGAGACTTACGGGTTGGCCGTGGAGCTTGCGAGCCTGTATGGGGAAAGCATCGAGGCCGCGGTGAACCGGGCCTTGCGGGAGGCTTTGCGACGCGGGCGCGAAGCGCGTGCCGGCCAGGATCTGTCGGATGAGGACATTGAAAAGGAGATCAAAGAAATCCGGGCAATCACGGCAGACATCAGAAAGCATCTGAAGCATCCATTGGCGTCATCGGACCATAGCTGGCTTTACGACGACGAGACTGGCCTGCCGCGTTGATCGTGGACAGCTCGGCATTGATCGCCATTGTGCTGGGTGAACCCGAGGAACCTGCGATGCTGCGTGCGATGGTTCAGGCAGCCTCACTTAAAATCAGTGCTGCGACTTGGTTGGAGGCTCATTTGGTGATCGAGGGCCTGCGTCACAGCCCGGCTGCACGGGACAGATTCCAAGATCTACTGGACAGGCTTCGCCTGGAGATCGTGCCGGTGGATGAGGAACTTGCTCGCGTCGCCCGCATTGGAAACTTGAAGTATGGGCGTGGGCACAATCCGGCTGGCCTCAATTTCGGCGACTGCTTCTCCTATGCGCTGGCCAAGCAGACCGGCGAACCCCTGCTGTTCAAGGGCAACGATTTCAGCCAAACCGACGTCGTTTCAGCACTTCCCTGATGCCAGACCTGCTGCTCGAACTGTTTAGTGAGGAAATCCCCGCGCGCATGCAGGGGCGGGCGGCGGACGACCTTGCGCGCCTGACGGCCGAGGCATTGGCCCCGCTCGCGCCCGCGGACATGCAGACTTTCCACGGCCCGCGCCGCATCGCGCTCGCCGCCACGGTGCAAGGTAGCGTGCCCGCCCGCAGCAGCAGCGAGCGCGGCCCGCGCGTGTCCGCGCCGGACCAGGCGCTGGCCGGCTTCCTGCGCAAGCACGGCGCCGCGCGAGACCAGTTGGCGCGGGATGGCGAGCATTGGGTGCTCACGCTCCAAACCCCCGCCACCCCGGCAGCCGACCTGATCGCCGCCGCGTTTCCTGCCCTGTTGCGCCGCTTTCCCTGGCCGAAGTCGATGCGCTGGGGCGGCGGCAGCGCCTTCGCCTGGGTGCGTCCGTTGCGCCGGGTGCTGTGCCTGCTGGGCGGCCAGGTTGTGCCGTTCACCCTGGCTGAGAGCGGGGACGACGGGCATGGCCTCGTGTCCGGCGACGAGACGGAGGGCCACCGCTTCCTCGCCCCGGGCGCCTTCGCCGTCGCCTCCCTTGCCGAGTGGCGGGATGGCCTGCGTGCCCGGCAGGTGATCCCCGGCGCCGGAGAACGCCGCCGCCTGGTCGCGGAGGGCGTTGCTGGCCTTGCCGCGGCCGAGGGATTGCAGGTCGTGCCGGACGAGGGCTTGCTGGACGAGGTCGCCGGGCTGGTGGAGTGGCCGGTGCCGCTGCTTGGCCGGATCGACGCCGCCTACATGGACCTGCCGCCCGAGGTCATGCAGGTCAGCATGCGGGTCAACCAGCGCTACTTCGCGCTACGCCATGCGGACGGCGCGCCCGCCGACCGCTTCGCCTTCGCCGCCAACATCGAGGCGCCGGACGGGGGCCGCGCCATCGTCGCGGGCAACGAGCGCGTGCTGCGGGCGCGTTTCAGCGACGCGCGGCACTTCTGGGACCTTGACCGACGCACCCCGCTCGCCGACCGGGTGCCGGCGCTGGACGGCGTGACCTTCCATGCCAAGCTCGGCAGCCAGGGCGAGCGGGTGAAGCGCCTGGTGCGGCTTGCCGAGGCCATCGCGCCCTTGGCCGGCGCCGACCCGGCGCTGGCCCGGCGTGCGGCGCTGCTTGCCAAGGCCGACCTCACATCCGGCATGGTGGGCGAGTTCCCGGAGCTGCAAGGCGTCATGGGCGGCTACTACGCCCGGCATGACGGGGAAGACCCGCGCGTCGCCGATGCCGTCCGCGGCCATTATGCGCCGAAGAGCCCTGGCGACCTGGTGCCGACGGAGCCGGTTGCGGTCGCCACAGCACTCGCCGACAAGTTGGACCAGCTTGCCGCCTTCTTTGCGGCGGGCGAGGTGCCGACCGGCTCGGGCGATCCCTTTGCGCTGCGCCGCGCTGCGCTCGGCGCCATCCGCATCATCCGCGAGAACCGGCTGCGGCTGCCGCTGTCCAGGGTTTTCGAGACGGCGGCCCAAGATTTGCCGGCGCCGGTGCCGATCCCGGCGCTGCTGGCCTTCCTGGCCGAGCGCCTTCGCGGGCAGCTCCGGGCGGAGGGCGCGCGGCACGACGTGCTGGCG
>CAXUIQ010000123.1:8495-9273 GCA_964250815.1 uncultured Acetobacteraceae bacterium | reverse complement strand
TTGTCGCCGCTCACGTGCCACGCCTTGGAGCCGCCGGTGTTCGCCCAGACCACCGGGTCGGCGCCGCAGGCTTGCTTGGCGGCGCCCTCGGACGGGAACTGGTCGGCGCCGGCCGGGGCAACGCCCGGCTGTGGGGCGGCGGTCCGCGGCGCGGGCTGCGGCAAAGCGGATGGGGCTGCCGGGGCGGCGGGCGCGGCCGCTCGGCTGTCGAACGGGTTGGCCTGGAGTCCTCTCGTGGCTTGGGCCATCGCCCCGGCTGGGCCAAGGAGCAGGAACGCCACCGCCAGCGCTGCAATCGACTTACGCATGTCGTCCTTCCGATTCCGGCGTCACGCTTTCAGGCGGGCTCGAACAGCGGCAGTTGCTGCATGCCGGGCACGGTGACCAGTCCCTTGTCCGTCAGCCGTATGGCGGGGATGACCGACAGCGGGATCAAGTTGAAGCCCATGTAGGGCAGCGTGCAGCCGGCTGCCCGCCACGCCTCTTTCAGCGCGGTCGTTTGCGCCGCGCCCTCGGTCGCCCGCCGGTCCGCCAACAGGCCGGCGCCCGGCCGCGGCCCCCTCGCCGGCCCGGCAATGCCCGCTGCGCCCACGACGCCCCCGCCCAGCGCCAGCACGAGGTCGCGGCGTTCCAGCCTGGCGAGGAGGATCGCGTCGCACACGGCCTCGAAGCCCGCGTAGGACTTGGTCGCCTCGCCGGGCTCCACCATGACGGGCACGGAGCGGACCCCCGCGGCGGTCAGGCTGGCCGTCAGCGCCCCCAGGTGGTGGGACGCGAC
>CAXUIQ010000123.1:0-8485 GCA_964250815.1 uncultured Acetobacteraceae bacterium | reverse complement strand
CATGTAGGGCAGCGTGCAGCCCGCTGCCCGCCACGCCTGCTTCAGCGCGGCCATTTGTGCCGCAACCTCGGTCGCACGCAGATCCGACAGCAGGCCGGCGACCGGCAGCGGCACCATCGCCTGCACGGCATCCCCTGCAACCACCACGACGCCGCCGCCCGCCGCGCGGATCGTCTCGACGGCAAGGCGCATTTCGGCCTCGGTGCGGCCGGCGACGATGATGTTGTGGGCGTCGTGGCCGACGCTGCTCGCGACCGCGCCGCGGCGGAGGCCGAAGCCGCGCAGCAGGCCGTGCGCCACGGCGCCGCCGCGGCCATGCCGCTCGATCACCGAAACGAAGCACAGGTCGTGCGCTCGGAAGTGCGCGTCCCAGCCATGCCCGGGCGCGAGCGCGACGACCTCGTGGTGCAGCGCGATGTCGGACGGATCGCGTATGGCGATCACGTTGGCCCGGCAAGGCTCCTCCGGCAGCGCCGGGGTCAGCACGTAGGTTGCGGGCAGCAAGGCGGTGCGGTATGCGGCGTCCGGGTAACGGTAGCGCGCCTCGCTGAGCTGCCGGTCCAGCGCCGGTGTCACGCGGCCATCCTCGACCACCAGCGCGCCGCCGTACCAGGTGTTGCGCACCGCCATCGCGTCGTCGAGCAGCACCAGGTCGGCGCGCCGGCCACCGCCGTGCCCGCCGATCTCGCCGTCCATGCCGAAGCGGGTGGCGGCGTGCAGCGACCCCATGCTCCAGGCGGTCTCCCGCGGCAGCCCGGCGGCCATCGCCTGCCGCACCACCCAGTCCTGGCCGAACATGAACAGGTCGTCGGCGTCGCGGTCGTCGGTGCACAGGCAGACCCGGTGCGCGCCGACGCCGAGTTCGGTCATGGCGCGTATCGCCGCCGGGAGGCTGTGCCACGGGGTCCCCGGCGGCCCCCCGCGCAGGAAGACCCAGACGCCCGCCTCGATCAGATCCTCGGCGATCTCGCGCGTCACCGCCTCGTGCGTGTCGGTGACGCCGCTTGCCGCGTAGGCGGCGACGAACTCGCGTCCATAGACGTGCCCGCTGATCGGGCGGCCACGGCGCAGCGCCTCGGCGACGATGCCGTGGCTGCGCGCGTCGCCCGCGCAGAGCTGCACGAAGTCCATCTTCTCGCCGAGCGCCACCGCTTCCGGCCAGCGGTCGAACAGGGCGCCGATCTTCGCAGGCGTCAGGTCGCCGCCGGCCGTCTCGAACTGCGGGCTGGTGGCCGGGACCGTGCTCGGAACTGTCAGGAAGATGCTCAAGGGCGCCGCCCGCGCGTCTTCCAGCATCCATTCAACCCCTTGGGCGTCGCAGACGTTGCCGATCTCGTGGCTGTCGCAGAACACCGTCGTGGTGCCGTTGAGCAGCGCCGCCTCGGCGTAGGCGCAGGCGGTCATCATGCTGCTCTCGATGTGCAGGTGCGGATCGATCAGGCCGGGGGCGAGGATGCCGCCGCGCGCGTCGTAACGCTGCGCCGCACCGCGGCACGTGCCGGCCGGCTGCATGGCCGCGATGCGGCCTTGGCTGATCCAAAGCTCGCGATCCCCCAGCATGCGGCTGGAGTAGGTTGACAGCACCCTGGCCCCAGTGATCACCAGGTCGGGCGCCGCCCGGCCGGAGGCGACTGCGGCAAGGTGCCGCGTCGCGCCGTGCAGGGGAGGGACGGAGAAGCGGGTCAGCGTTGCAGGGGATCGGCTCATGCGCCGCACGCTAGCGCCTCGGCTTGGCTTTGGCCATTTCCGGCCACGGCCTTGTTGGGCGTGAGGCCTCGCTCGCAGGGGCGGTCCAACCCGCGGACGGACCCTGCCAACCCATGAGGCTGGAGCCAAGGCGGCCTGCCCGGTGCTGCGGAGGGCCAGCCTTGATACGCCCGCGCCGCAGCAGGCCGCCCGTAACACCGCGCCGCGACCGCCGCAGGTCCACGCCCCGCCCCGCCTTGGACACGGATGCTTGCAGAACAGGCGCCGCAGGCGCTTGGCCCGCGGCGCCGGGCCGCCCCGCTACACGGCGTTGATCCCCTGCAGGTTCATGGGAAGCGGGAAATACCGATACCCCTCGCCCGCCTTGGCCACGTGCCCGACGCCCGGCCAGGCGAAGTGGTAGGCCAGGATCGGAATGCGGTTGGCCGCGAACATGTCCATCATCCGCACCCGGCTTTCCGCCGACTGCGCGGGGTCGGTGTCAAAGGCGAACTGCGTCCGCGGCCGCTCCAGCAGCAGCACCGGGTGGTGCGCCAGGTCGGCGATGTAGCACAGCCTGCTGTTTCCCGAGCTGATCATGAACACCGAGTGGCTGACCGTGTGGCCCGGCGCGCTCAAGGCCGTGATCCCCGGCAGGATCTCCTGCCCGTCCTTGTAGAAGGTGATGCGGTCCTTGACCGGCAGCAGGTTCTTGCGCGCTTGCCCGAGGAAGTGGGGCCGCGCCGGGTAGTCGGCCGGGATCTTGCCGTCGTCGGTCCAGTAGGCGAAGTCCGGCTCGCCGATGAAGTAGCGGGCGTTCGGGAAATGGAGCGTGCCGTCGTCGGCCACCAGCCCGCCGCAATGGTCGATGTGCGCGTGGCTCATCACCACCGCGTCCACGTCGGCGGGCGCGATGCCCGCCGCCTTGAGGCTCGCCTGCAACTGCCCGGTGGTGTTGCCGAACAGCGTGTCGGTGCCCATGCCGGTGTCGAACAGCACCAGCCGGTCGCCGAAGTTCACCACCAGCACGTTCTGCTCCAGCACCGCGTTGTTGGTGGGCAGGAAGTTCTCCACCAGCTCGCGGTTGATCTCGTCCCTGGAGATGTGCGTGAAGGAGGCGTTCGGGTCGCCCAGCGGCAGTTGCCCGTCGGTCACCACCGTGCACTCGGCCGCGCCCAGCTTGAAGCGGTAGAAGTAGGGCGCCTGGGCCTGGCCCATGACCATCTTGGCCAGGCCCGCGCCCGGCAGCGCGAGCGCCGCAGCCCCTGCGACCGCCCCTGTCAGCACATGGCGGCGCGTCGCGCCGCCGCGCAAAGAGACCAACATGACAGTTCCTCCTGCGTTTTGCTTGGGACGTTGCCTCCAACGTCCGCAGAAAGGATGCGCCACCGCGCAAGCCGAAAGCAACAGCTTGGCGCCATCCAAAGTTGCATTCCGACAAAGCTTCCGTCAGTTCCGGGGTCGTGGACCCGACTTGGCGCCGGCTCCGTTCCGAGGGTCGCCCGGGCTCGCGCAAGCTGGCACGGATATTGCCAACTGGCGTGGGCTGCCGTTTCGTCCCGCAACCAGAGGCGCTTTTCCATGCCTGACCTGTTCAGTCCCTTCACGCTCAAGGGCGTGACCCTCCGCAACCGCACCGTGATGTCGCCGATGACCATGTACAACTCGGTCGATGGCAAGCTGGACGACTACCACGTGAGCTACCTGGGCGCCCGCGCGGCCGGCGGCTTCGCGCTGGTGTTCGGCGAGCAGATGGCCATCACCCCCGAGGGCCGGACTACCACCTCCTGCGCCGGCATCTGGAACGACGAGCAGATCGAGGGCCACGCCCGGGTCGCCGCGATCGTCGAGCGGATGGGCGCCGTGCCGGCCATCCAGCTCGGCCACACCGGGCGCAAAGGCAGCGAGCTGCCGCCCCACCGCGGCACCAACTCCGAAGGCACCTGGAAGCAGCTCCCGCCGGACCATCCGGACGGCTGGACCTGCGTCGCGCCGTCCGCCATCCCATACGGCGGCGGCGGCCATATCTACCCGGTCAAGGAGTTGACCGTGGAGGAGATCAAGGGCCTGCACAAAGCCTATGCCGACGCCGCCGTGCGCGCGCTCGCCGCCGGCTACAAGTGGCTGGAGCTGCATTATGCGCACGGCTACCTCGGCGCGAGCTTCCTGTCGCCGCTCGCCAACCAGCGCACCGACCAATACGGCGGCAGCCTGGAGAACCGGGTCCGCTTCCATCTCGAAGCGCTGGACGCCGTGCGGGCCGTGTGGCCAGAGAAATACCCGCTGACCATGCGGCTCGGCTCGGACGACCTGCACCCGGCAGGCACGCAGTTCGACGACGCCGTGGCCGCCGTCGGCATGATGAAGGAGCACGGGCTCGACTTGGCCGACCTGTCGCTCGGCTTCAACACCGACGAGATGGTGGACCCGCCGCTGAACGACGTGGGCTTCATGGTCGGGCGGGCGCACCGGGTGCGGAAGGAGGTCGGCATCCCCGTCGCGGCGAGCTGGAACCTCGGCGTGCCGCAGAACGCCGAGCGGGTGATCCGGGAGGAACTCATCGACCTGGTGATGCTGGGGCGGCCGGCGCTCGCCAACCCGCATTGGCCGGTCTGGGCGGCGCGCGAGCTTGGCCACCCCTCGCCGTTCTCCTTGGTGCAGGAGGACTGGCGCTGGTGGCTGGAGAACTTCCGCGGCCACGCCCCCAGCATCGGCTGGCCCGAGGCGCGGAAGGGTTCGGCGTCGTCCGACTTGCAAGACCGGGCGATGGAGCGCAGCGCCGTCTCGGCCTAAGCGGGGTGAAGGCGGCACGGGGCGGCAGCACGGTCCAGGCCTTTTTCCTCCATGGCGCCGGAAGCGCCGATGAGCGGCAGGAGGCCGGGCTTGGGCATCCAGGCCCAGGCGACGGCCGCCGGCTTCAAGCGGGAGCCGTTCGAGGCGCCGCGGGCGGGCGCTGCATGCCGCCGCCTTCGGCCGGGCACTCATCGCCGATCCGGACTTGCCGGGGCGGCTCCGTCGCGGGGCGCCGCCGACCGCCTGCAACCGCGCGACCTTCCGCGGGGGGCCGAGGGCTGCACCGGTCATCCGGTGCTCCCCGTCTCTGAAACGGCAGCAGGCAGGGTCCGTCACGTTGGCGGGATTTGCCGGCACTTGCATTGGTTTGTCCTTGACGCCCCCTCCACGAGCTTCGCATACGGCATCCAAGCCGGCGGGCCTGCAATGTCCGGCAACGGGATGGCGCTTTCGCACGGCCTGCGTCTTTGCACGGAGGCTACCATGGGGTCACCGCCGACCAGCTCGTGCGCCACCAGCGCGGGTTCTGCCAGGCTCGGCATCTGGCTGACGACGCTGCTGGCCGTGCCGGTTGCCGTCTTCTTCGTTTGCGCGGCCTACAGCCCCGCCACGCTGGCCGTGCAGGTGGTCCCCGGCCGGCCGGTGACGGCCTGGATCCTCTACGGGCCGCTGATGATCCTGTTCGCCGTCCTGCTGGGCGGCATCCACGTGCTCGCGGCCAACCGGGCTGCCCGCAGCGTGTGCGTCGTGGGCGGGCTGCTGGGCCTGGCCGTTGCCCCGGCCCATGCCGCGACCGGGTCGGACGGGCCGAACGGCACGGCTGTGCCGCTGTTCCTGGCGCTGGTGCTGCTGACGCTGGCCATCACGTACTGGGCCGCACGGCGGACCCGCTCGGCCAAGGACTTCTACGCCGCGGGCGGCAACCTCAGCGCCTTGCAGAACGGGCTTGCCATCACGGGGGACGTCGTTTCCGCCGGCGCCTTCCTGGGCCTGGCCGGGCTGGTGTACGGGGCCGGGTTCGACGGGCTGCTGTACGCCGCGGGCTACGCGGTGTCCTACCCGGTGATCGGCCTGCTGTTCGCCGACCGCATGCGCAACCTGGGCAAGTTCACCTTCGCCGACATCGTGTCGTACCGCTTGGCGCAGGCGCCGGTGCGCGCCTTCGCCGCCGTCAGCACGCTGGTGATCGCGATCTTCTACCTGATCGCGCAGATGGTGGGGGCGGGGCAGCTCATCCAACTCCTATTTGGCCTGGACTACGTTTATGCCGAGGTCGCGGTCGGGGTGCTCATGGTCTGCTACGTCGTCTTCGGCGGCATGATGGCGACGACCTGGGTGCAGATCACCAAGGCCGTTCTGATGCTGTTCACCGTCACCGCCATCGCGGTCCTGGCGTTGCGCGCCTTCGGATACGACTACAACGCCATGCTGGCCAAGGCGGTGGCGATGCACCCGAAGCACGAGGCGATGCTTGTCCCCGCCAGCTTCGCCGCAGCGCCGGTTTCCACCCTGTCGCTGGGATTGGCGATGTTCTTCGGCTCCTGCGGGCTGCCGCACCTGATCATGCGCTTCTTCACGGTGCCGGATGCGCGGACGGCGCGGACGTCCATGTTCTGGGCGTCGCTGTTCATCGGCTACTTCTTCGCGCTGATCACGGTCATCGGCGTGGCCGCGGTGGCGCTGGTGGGAGGCCCGGCCTACGTGACCGCGGCCGGCGCGCTGCGCGGGGGCGGCAACATGGCGGCGGTGCACCTGTCGCACGCATTGGGCGGCGACCTGATGCTGGGCTTCGTCTCCGCCGTCGCGTTCGCCACCATCCTGGCGGTGGTCGCCGGCTTGACGCTGTCCGGCTCGGCCGCCGTCTCGCACGACCTGTATGCCAGCATCGCCATGCGCGGACGGGCGGACGAGCGCACGGAGGTGCGGGTGTCCAAGGCGGCGACCCTGGTGCTCGGCCTGCTCGCGGTGGGGCTGGGCATCGCGTTCCGGACGCAGAACATCGCCTACCTGGTCGGGCTGGTGGTCGGCATCGCGGCGGCGTCCAACTTCCCGCTGCTGGTGCTGGCGATCTACTGGCAGGGCCTGACCACTTGGGGCGCGGTGCTGGGCGGCAGCGCCGGGCTGCTGGCCTCTCTGGTGCTGACGGTGCTGGGACCGGCCGTGTGGGTGAAGACCCTGGGCCACGCGGCGCCGGTGTTCCCGCTCGACCCGCCGACGCTGGTGGCGATGCCGCTGGCCTTCGCGGTGGCGGTCGGCGTTTCCCTGCTGGACCGCAGCCGCCGCGCGGCGGTGGACCGCGCGGGCTTCGCCGAGCAGCAGGCGCGCATGGCCGGGGGCGCCGGCGCGCCGGAGCGGCTTGGCGCCTTGGCGGCGGCCGAGTGATGCTGAAGCTGATCAGCGCGACGCCCAGCCCGTACGCGCGCAAGGTGCGGATCACCCTGGCCGAGAAGGCGATCCCGTTCGAGCTGGTGACCGAGGTCCCGTGGGACAGCACCACCGCGACCCCGCGCTACAACCCGCTCGAAAAGCTGCCGGTGCTGGTGCTGCCCGACGGCAGCGGCGTCTATGAATCGCGCTTCATCCTGGAATGGATCGAGGCGAAGCACCCGGAACCGCCGATGCTGCCGCGGGACACCGACGCGCGCCTGTTCGCCCGCCAGGTCGAGGTGGTGGCCGACGGGGTGTGCGACGCGCTGGTGCTGCTGTTCTGGGAACGCCACCGCCCGGCAGGGCATCAAAGCGCCGAGTGGCAGGCCCGGCAGTTGCGCAAGGTGGACGGCGGCATGGCGGCCCTGGCCGGCTGGGCCGGGACCGGCGCCTTCATGGTCGGCGACCGGTTCGGCTTGGCCGACATCGCCGCCGGCACCGTGTGCCGCTACCTTGACGTGCGCTTCCCCGACTACCCCTGGCGCAGCCGGCATCCCGGGCTGTCCGCCTACAGCGACGCGCTTGAGCGCCGGCCGTCCTTCCAGGGCAGCGTCCCCGTGCCGCAGGCCATCAGCGACAAGGTGGTTTGACCCGTGCGCGGCCGACCGGCCCATGCCGGCGCCGCCGGGCCGGCGGGACCTGGCGGCATCCTGGATTCAGGAGACGGGCACGCTGGGCTTTGCTGTCGCTGCTGGTGATCCTCGGCGCCCGGAATGCGCCGGGCGAGCCGGCAGCCATCAACAAGCCGGCCCGTCGTCGGGCTGGTGTTCCTGCCGGCGGTCGCCTGCGGCCCGGCCGCGGCGCTGCTGGCGCTGCCATGGCGGATGCCCGGCTGAGGCCATGATTGGGGGATGAATCGCCATGCCTGACCTGTTCAGCCCCCTCACGCTGAAAGGCGTGACGCTGCGCAACCGCATCGCCATGTCGCCGATGACGCAGTACCGCTCGGCCGACGGCAGGATGGGCGACTTCCACGTCATGCTGATGGGGTCGCGCGCCGCGGGCGGCTTCGGCTTGGTGTTCCCGGAGCAGATCGCCATAACCCCGGACGGCCGCACCGGCGTGCACTGCGCCGGCATCTACGACGACGCGCAGGTCGAGGGCCTGTCGCGCGTCGCGCGGATCATCAAGGACATGGGCGCGGTGCCGGCAATCCAGCTCGGCCACACCGGGCGCAAGGGGAGCGAGCAGCGGCCCTGGGAGGGCAAGCGGCAGATCGCGCCCGACCACCCCGACGGCTGGCAGGTGCGCGGCCCGTCGCCCATCCCCTACGGCGGCCGTTACACCTTTCCGGTGCAGGAACTGTCGGTGGGTGAAATCGCCGAGTTGCACCACGCCTATGCCCGCGCAGCCGAGCGGGCGCTGGCCGCCGGCTTCGAGTGGCTGGAGATGCACTTCGCCCATGGCTACCTCGGCGCCAGTTTCTTCTCGCCGCTGGCGAACCAGCGCAGCGACGAGTACGGCGGCAGCCTGGACAACCGGCTGCGCTTCCATCGCGAGGCGCTGGACGCCGTGCGCGCCGTGTGGCCGGAGCGGCTGCCGCTGACGATGCGGCTCGGCTCCGACGACTTCAACGAAA
>CAXUIQ010000122.1:0-9294 GCA_964250815.1 uncultured Acetobacteraceae bacterium | reverse complement strand
TCGAAACCGTGCCGGATGTGCGTCAGGCGGTGGCGTCATAGGCCAGCTCGGTCATCATCCCGGCCGCCATGTGGAAGAGGTTGTGGCAGTGGAACAGCCAACGCCCGGAGTTGTCCGCATCGAACATGACCGTCACCGACCCGTCCGCCGGCACCAGGACGGTGTCGCGCACCGCGCCGGCCACCGCGACGCCGTCGAGCCCGACCACCTGGAAGTGGTGGCCATGCAGGTGCATCGGGTGCGCCATCCTGCTGCGGTTCGTCATCTCCAGGACCACGCGCTGCCCCTTGGCGACGCGCAGCGGGCGATGGTTGGCCCAGGTCCGGTCGTCGATTGACCAGACATACGGCGCCATCGCGCCGGTCAGCGCGACCCGGTGCGTGACGCCGGCAGGGGCCGGGGCGAGCGGCGCTTCCGCCACCAGCCGCCGCTCCAACCCGTTATCAATTGCGACCGCCGCGTTCTCCGCCATCGCAGGCACCTTGCCAAGCGCGGCGCCGGCGGATGCCAAAACGATCCCGGTCCGGGCACGGCTGCCCTCGCGCTGGGCCAGGATCGGGAAGGCGCCGCCGCTGCCGGGCAGGGTCACCAAGAGGTCGAGGCGCTGGCCCTGTGCGAGCGGGAAGCGGCGGCCGGCCAGAGCGCGCACGGGGTTGCCGTCCACCGCGGCGACGGTTGCCTCCAGCGCGCCGGTGTCGATCCAGAAGGCGGTCGTGGTGGCGCCGTTGATCAGCCGCAGCCGGACGCGCGCGCCGCTTTGCGCACGGACCACGAGCGGGTCGCCAAGGGTGCGGTCGTTGGCGAGGTAGGCGTCGTATTCGACGTCGTTCAGGTCCGGGCCGGCAGGGTTCGCCGCCATGTCCATGCCGGACATCGCCTGGACATCGCCAGTGACGGACGCGAGCAGTTCCGCCGGCTCGCGGAAGCTGAAGTCGTGCAGGAGCACGGTCACCTCCTGGACGTCCGCCCGCGCGTCCTCGGCTGTGCGCACGACCAGGGGCGCCGCCATCAGCGCCTGCTCCTGCAGGCCATGATGCGAGTGCATCCAGTGCGTGCCGGGGCGGGCGGCGAAGTCATAGCCCTGCATGGCATCCGGCAGGATGATCGCGCCGCCGGTCTCGGCGACGCCGTCCTGCAGGGCGGGCGGAGTCTGGCCGTGCCAATGCACGATGGTGGCCTCGCCGCAGCGGTTCAGGACGCTCGCGCTGAAGCGTTGGCCCGGCGCGAGCGCCAGCCCCGGCGTGCCGTCCGGCTGGCGGATGCCGAACACCGACGCCGCACGGCCATCGACATCGATCGCTCGCCGTTCGACGACGAGGCTGATGGATGGCGCCCCGGCGGCGCGGGCCGAGGCGGGAAGCGCGCCGGGCAGCACGGTGGCGGCAGTGGCTGCCATGAGCTGACGCCTGGAGAGGGCATGCTTCACGATGGGTTCCAATCGGTTCAGAGGATGCTTGAACAGGGACGGCGCCGGCCTCACAGCCGGGCCGCCCGCAGGCGCAGCGCGTTGGCGATGACCGACACGGAGCTGAGCGACATCGCGAGCGCCGCCACCACCGGGCTGAGCAGGATGCCGAACGCCGGGTAGAGCACGCCCGCGGCGACCGGGATGCCGATAGCATTGTAGGCGAAGGCGAACACCAGATTCTGCCGGATGTTGCGCATCGTCATCCGGCTCAGCACGCGGGCACGGGCGATGCCGGCGAGGTCTCCCTTGACCAGCGTCACCCCGGCGCTCTGGATCGCCACCTCCGTGCCGGTGCCCATGGCGATGCCCACGTCCGCCTCGGCCAGCGCCGGCGCGTCGTTCACGCCGTCGCCCGCCATCGCCACCACCTGGCCCTTGGCGCGCAAGGTGCGGACGATGCGGTTCTTGTCCTCGGGCAGCACGTCCGCCTCCACGTCGTCGATGCCGAGCTGGCGGGCGACGGCCTCGGCCGTGGTCCGGTTGTCCCCGGTCAGCATGACGACGTGGATGCCGTCTGCCCGCAGGCTGTCGAGCGCCGCCCGGGTGGTCGGCTTGATCGGGTCGGCAATGGCGACGATCCCGCTCGGCCTGCCGTCCACGCCGACGAACAGGGCCGTCGCCCCGGATCCGCGAAGCTTGTCCGCCTGCTCGGCCAGGCCGCCCAGGTCGATGCCCTGGTCAGCCATCAGCTTGGCATTGCCAAGCGACACGGCGTACCCGGCGATCCGACCGGTGACGCCCTTGCCAGTGATCGAGCTGAAGCCCGATGGCTCTTCGGCGGCGATGCCCTGCTCCTTGGCTGCCGCGACGATGGCGGCGGCGAGCGGATGCTCGCTCGACCGCTCCAGGCTGGCGGCCAGCCGCAGCACGTCGCCCTCCGTCAGCCCCGGCGCCGGGACGACAACGGTGACGCGGGGCTTGCCTTCCGTCAGTGTGCCGGTCTTGTCCACGACCAGGATGGTGACCTTCTCCATCCGTTCCAGGCTTTCTGCCGACTTGATGAGCACCCCGGCGCCGGCGCCCTTGCCGACCGCGACCATGATCGACATCGGCGTGGCGAGGCCCAGCGCGCACGGGCAAGCGATGATGACGACGGAGACGGCCGCGATCAGCGCGTAGGCGAGCGCCGGAACCGGACCCCAGACCGCCCAGCCGGCAAAGGCCGCAACGGCGATGGCGAGCACCGCCGGGACGAAATAGCCGGCCACCGTGTCGGCCAGTCTCTGGATCGGCGCTCGGCTGCGCTGCGCCTCGGCGACCATGGCGACGATGCGGGACAGCATGGAGCCGGCGCCGACCGTCCCGGCCCGCACCACGAGCGCGCCGGTGCCGTTGACGGTGCCGCCGATCACCTTGTCGCCGGGTCCCTTGGGCGACGGCATGGACTCGCCCGTGACCATGCTCTCATTCACGGCGCTCCGACCGTCCAGGACGGCGCCGTCCACGGGGATGCTGTCCCCCGGGCGGACCCGGAGGCGGTCGCCGACCTGGACCTCGCCCAGCGGCACCTCCTCGTCATCGCCGCCGTCGCGCAGGCGCCGGGCGGTCTTGGGCGCGAGGTTGAGCAGCGCCCGGATGGCGCCGCCGGTCTGGTCCCGCGCCCGCAATTCCAGCACCTGGCCGAGCAGGACCAGCACCGTGATGACAGCGGCGGCCTCGTAATAGACCGGGACGGCGCCGCCCATCGAATGGAACCCCGCCGGGAATGCCCCCGGCGCGAAGGTGGCAGCCAGGCTGTAGAGGTAGGCCGCGCCCGTCCCGAGCGCGATGAGGGTGAACATGTTCAGGTGGCCGGAGCGCACGGATGCCCAGCCGCGCTGGAAGAACGGCCACCCCGCCCACAGTACCACCGGCGTCGCCAGCGCGAACTGGACCCAGGTGGACGTGGCAGGCGGCACGACGTCGTGCAGTCTCAGGCCAGGGACGTGGCTGCCCATCTCCAGGATGAACACCGGCAGGGTCAGTGCAAGCCCGATCCAGAAGCGCCGGGTCATATCGGCCAGCTCGTGGTTCGGCTGCGCCTCCGCGGTCGCCTCCACGGGTTCGAGGGCCATGCCGCAGATCGGGCAACTGCCGGGGCCGACCTGGCGGATCTGCGGGTGCATCGGGCAGGTGTAGATCGCGCCGGACGGGGCAGGCTTCGGTGCCGCGGCTTTCGGCTTGAGGTAGGCGTCCGGATCGGCCGCGAACTTGGTTCGGCACCCGGCCGAGCAGAAGTGGTAGGTCGTGCCGCCGCGGTCGAAGCGGTGCTTGGACGTGGCAGGGTTTACCGTCATGCCGCAGACTGGGTCGATGTTCTGGACGGATGCCAGGGCTGCCGCATCCACGGTCCGGCCGTGCGGGCCAAGCTCGTCGTGTCCGTGCCGGTGTTCCGTCCACTGCTGGCTCATGGCGACCTCGGGCTGTTGGCGGTCCGGATAGGTCCGGGTGTCGCGGGTGTGGGGCAGCAGTCACGGACCATGTTCGCCGCCCGCCATGCCGGAACTGCCAGGGCGGCACCGGGCATCGGCACGGCTTGGGCGAAGGAGGTGACCAAGGCTGCCTGCCATGCATCACCGCTGGATGGGCAGGCTCGGAAACTACTCAGGGCAGCCCCGGTCCGGTTGGGGCTTGCCAGCTTGGACGACCCGGGCCGGATGGTAGGCCGGCAGGCCACACCGCCGGGTGCCTGGACCGAAGTCGGAACAGGGCGCTGCGGGCATGGCGCCATGCCCGCAGCGCTGACGGCTGCCTGCCGGGCCTAGCCGGCCGAAGCCGGGTGCTTGGCCTGCCAGGCCTTGAACTCGCCGATCTCGCGCTCCTGGTCGCTGATGATCTTCTCGGCCATGCGGCGGATTTCCGGGTCCTTGCCGTCGCGCAGGTAGGTGTGGGCCATATCGATGGCGCCCTGGTGGTGCGGCATCATCATGGCCACGAAGTCCTGGTCCGGGTTGCCGGTCATCGGGGCACCCATCATTGTTTTGTGCATCGCCTCCATCCGCTGCATCATCTCCGCGCGGTTCGGCGATGTTGCCATCCCCTGGGCCATCCCCGGCTTCATGCCGGGCATCGCCGCCCCTGGCTGCATCGCCATGCCGCCCTGCGGCATTCCAGGCATGGGAGCGGCAGGGGCGGGGGCAGCAGGCGTCTGGGCCAACGCGGGTCCGATGGCAAGGGCTGTGAGCAAAGCGGTTCGTAGCGTGGTGCGGATCATACTTCGTTCCTCCGTGTGGGTGGTGTGTTCAGGCTGCTCGGCTCACCAGGGGACGTCCGAACAGGAAAACCCTGATGGCGGCCGTGGAGAGCGCTACTTCGCCGGCACGACGAACTTGACCTGGACCGGCTTGCCGCCTGCCGTCAGGGCGAGGACCGCGGTCACCCGGCCCGTCGCGGGCGCCGCGAGCCTGCCCGTGACGCTGTTGGCGTCAGCCGGGGCGAGGGAGACCGCCTCCGTCTTGCCATCGATCAGGACGGTCGCCTTGCCGCCGAGCTGGGCCGCGGGGATCGGCTTGTTGTCTTCGTCGCTGACCCAGGCGGTGACCTGGTCGCCGGCGACGGTCAGCTCGACCCAATGCTCGCCGCTGCCCTCCGCCACGACGCCGCCATGGGCGGGCGCGGGCGGCGTGCCGTGGGCGAATGCAGCAAGCGGTGCGAACAAGAGGGCAGTCGTCAGTGCGGCGGCGCGGATGGTCACGGGATCGATCTCCTTACAGGATCAGAACGCCTCGGCGGGCAGCAGCCCGTCGGCGTCGGGGGTCATCAGGCGTTCCAGCGGCTTGCGGCCGAGTTTGAGGAACAGGACGGGCGTCAGCAGCGTGTCGAGCAGCGTGGCGCTGACCAGGCCGCCGAAGATGGTGATGGCGACCGGGTGCAGGATCTCCTTGCCCGGCGTGTCCGCGCCCAGCATCAGCGGCAGCAGCGCGAACCCGGCGGAGAACGCCGTCATCAGCACGGGCGTCAGCCGCTCCAGGCTGCCGCGGACCACCATCTCAGGCCCGAACGCCTCGCCCTCGTGCAGCACCAGGTTGATGTAGTGGCTGACCTTCAGGATGCCGTTGCGGGCACTGATGCCGGTGAGCGTGATGAACCCCACCATGCTGGCGACCGAGAGCGGCTGCCCCGACAGCCACAGCGCGGTGACGGAGCCGATCAGTGCCAGAGGCACGTTGCCCATGATGATCAGCGCCAGCACGGCCGAGCGGTAGCGGCTGTAGAGCACGGTGAAGATCAGCGCCAACGACACCAGCGACAGCCCGGCGATCAGCTTGCCCGCCTCCTCCTGCGCCTGGAACGTGCCTTCGAGCTGGATGAAGTAGCCTTGCGGCAGGGCCTGGCCCGCGATCACGTCGCGGATCGCCTGGATGACGCGGCCCTCGTCGGAGCCGTTGGTGTTCGCCTGCACGACGATGCGCCGGGTGCCGTTCTCGCGCAGGATCTGGTTCGGCCCGTCGTCGTCCACCACCTCGGCGAAGGTGCGCAACGGCACCCGGCCTTTGGGCGTCTCGACCAGCATGTCGGCCAGCGCCTCGGTCGTGCGCCCGGCGTCGGACAGGCGCAGCACCACGTCGAAGCGTTTCTGGCCATCGACGACCTGGCTCTCGACCTTGCCGTTGCTGAGCTTCTGCAGCGCATCGGTCAGCGCCGCAGGCGTCACGCCGTAGAGCGCGGCCCGGTCGTAGTCCAGCCGCACCTGAAGCTGCGGCACGCGCACCTGCCGCTCGACCAGCAGGTCCACCAGGCCGGGGATGCCCGCCAGCCGTCCGCGCAGCTCCTCCGCCAGGCCGCGCAGCGTGTCCACGTCCTCGCCGAACAGCTTGACTGCAATGGCGGCGTTCACGCCGGACAGCAGGTGCTCCAGCCGGTGGCCGATGGGCTGGCCGATGTTGAAGGCGGCCGGCAGGATGGCGAGCCGGCGGCGGATGTCGGCGAGCACCGCCTCCTTCGGCCGGCCGGCCCGCAGGTCCACGTCCATCTCGCTGGAGTGGACACCCTCGGCATGCTCGTCGAGCTCGGCCCGGCCGGTGCGCCGCCCGATGCTCTTGACCTCCGGCACCTGCATGACCAGCCGCTCGGCCACCTGGCCCAGGCGGTTCGATTCCGCTAGGCTGATGCCGGGGGTGAACGTCATCCCAAGGGTGAGCGTGCCCTCGTTGAACGGCGGCAGGAACGCCCGGGGCAGCCGGGTCGCGGCGAACCCCGCGACCACCACCGCCACCCCGCACACGCCCAGCAGCAGCCCGGCGCGACCGAACGACCAACGCAGCAGCCGCGTGTCGCCGCGCTTCAGCCAGCGGACAACGAAGCTTTCCCGCTCGGCCAGGCGCTTCATGCGGGGGATCAGGTAGTAGCAGAGCACTGGCGTGACCGTGATCGAGGTCACCAGGCTGCCGAGGATCGAGACGATGTAGGCGACGCCCAAGGGGGCGAACAGCTTGCCCTCGATGCCCGACAGCGCGAACAGCGGGATGAACACCAAGATGATGATCAGCGTGGCGTAGATGATGCCCGACCGGACTTCCTGGCTGGCAGCAGCGACCACCTTGAGCGCCGACGCCTTGCTTCCGGCCTCGCGGTTCTCCTTCAGGCGCCGGAACACGTTCTCGACGCCCACCACCGCGTCATCGACCAGCTCGCCGATGGCGATGGCCAGGCCGCCCAGGGTCATGGTGTTGATCGACAGGCCGAACGCCTTGAACACCAGCACGGTGACGAGGATCGAGACCGGGATGGCGACGAGCGAGATCAGCGTGGTGCGGACGTTCAGCAGGAACAGGAACAGCACGACCGCCACGACCAGGACCGCGTCGCGCAGCGCGTCCTCGACGTTGCCGATGCTGGCCTCGATGAAGTTGGCCTGGCGGAACAGCACCGTGTCGGCCTTCACCCCTGCCGGCAGGGTGCGGCCGAGGTCGTGCAGCGCCGCCTCCACGGTCCGCGTGAGGGTCACGGTGTCGGCGCCGGGTTGCTTCTGGATGGACAGGATGACGGCGGGCTTGCCGTTGGCGCCGGCGTCGCCGCGCTTGAAGCGGGGCGCATAGCCGACCGCGGCGACCTGGCTCAGGATGATCGACTGGCCCTGCTTCGTGGCCACCACCAGGCTGCGCAGGTCCTCGACCCGGGTGGTGCGGCCGATGTTGCGGATCACGTACTCCGCCCGGTTCTGGTCGACGAAGCCGCCGCCCGAGTTGGTGCCGAACTGCTTGATGGCGCGCTCCACCTCGTCCAGCGACACGTCGAGCCGGGTCATCTGCGCGATGTCGGGCGTCACCTGGTAGGTGCGGACCTCGCCGCCTATGGGGATCACCTGGGCGACGCCGGGGATCGACAGCAGGCGCGGGCGCACGGTGAAGTCCGCCAGCTCGCGGACGTCCATGGGCGAAACCTTGTCGCCGCCGGTCATGGCGACCAGCATGATCTCGCCCATGATGGAGGTGATCGGCCCCATCTGCGGCACAACGCCGGCCGGCATCTGCTCGCGCACCGATGCCAGGCGTTCCGCGACCTGCTGGCGGTCGAGATAGATGTCGGCGCCGAAGTCGAACTCGACGTAGATGATGGACAGGCCTACGCCCGAGACCGAGCGCACCCGCTGCACGCCCGGCATGCCGTTCATCGCCGTTTCCAGCGGGTAGGTGACGAGCTGCTCGACCTCCTCGGGCGCCATGCCCTCGGCCTCGGTCATTAGCGTGACCGTGGGGCGGTTCAGGTCGGGGAACACGTCCACCGGCAGCCGGGTCAGGGTCCAGCCGCCGTAGCCGACCAGCACTGCGGCTGCGACCAGCACGAAGACGCGGTTCTTCAGGCTCGCCGTCACCAGGGCGTTGAACAGCGCGCCCATCAGCGGACCTGGTTCAGCAGGTCGGCGCCTTGCACGACGATGCGCTGCTCGGCCTGGAGGCCGGCCAGCACCAGGACGCGGCCAGCGTCCAGCGGCTGCAGCCGGACCGGGCGCGGCACGAAGCGCTCGGCGCTCACGTGGTCCCACACGGCCGAGCCGCCGTTCGGCATCCGCACCACGGCCGTCCGCGGCAGCGCGAAGCCGCTCTCCTGCGTGGCGACGTTGGCGATCACCGTCACCGGCGCGCCGACCGACAGGGTCGCGGGCGGGTTCTCGATCCTGAACTGCAGGGGCACCGCGCCCTGCCGCAGGCTGAGCCCGCGGCCGACGAACTGCACCGCGACCGGCGTGCCGTCCGTCGCGCGGGCGGAGGCGCTGGTCATCTGGCTGGCGATGGCCGGGTCGAAGGCGATGGCCTCGATCCACAGCCGCTTGGGATCGACGATCTCGAACAGCACGTCCTTGCTCTCGACCACCTGCCCCGTCGTGACGTTGGCAACCGAGACGACGCCGGTCACCGGGGCGCGCAACACCTCGCCCTGCACCAGCGTGGGCGACAGGGCCGCCCGCCGGGCCTGCGCGCCCGCCAGCTCGGAGCGCGCATCGTCGATCTCTCGGCCCGCGACGCTGCCGGCCAGGGCACCGAGGCGGGCCACCTTCTGCTGGGCGGTGCGGATCTGCGCGTCGAGCTCCGCGATCTGCGCCTGCAGCCCGCCCCGCTCCACCCCGGCACGACCGTGGCGAGCGCGTCCCCTTTCTGCACCGCCTGGCCGACATGGGCGAGATCGCTCCCGGCAGGCTGCACCCGGCCGCTTTGCGTGCTTTGCACCCGTCCGGCCGCGGCGGGGTCGGCGATCACCTGCCCGATCACCTGCACCGTCCGAGCAGACTGCGTTTGCGTGGCCAAGGCCGTCCGGATCGCCAGCAGCCGCTGCGCGTCCTTCGGCATGGCGACGCTGCCGTCGGGCAGCCGCCGCGCCTCCAAGGTCGGCGCCTGCGCGGTGGTGCG
>CAXUIQ010000121.1:7905-9321 GCA_964250815.1 uncultured Acetobacteraceae bacterium | reverse complement strand
AGACGCTGATCTGGGCGGCGCGCGGCCGGGACAGCCGCTACCGCTTCAACTACCAAGCCATGAAGGCGTTGAACGACGACCTGCAGATGCGCAGCGATTGGCTCCTGCCGCTGTGCACCGGGGCGGAGCGGCTGCGCAACCAGCACGGATTGAAGCTCCACCCGACGCAGAAGCCCGAGTCCCTGCTGCACCGCGTGCTGCTTGCCAGCACCGCGCCGGGCGACATCGTGCTCGATCCCTTCCTCGGCACCGGCACCACCGCCGCGATGGCCAAGCGGCTGCACCGCCACTTCATCGGCATCGAGCGCCACCCCGCCTATGCCGAGGCGGCCATCGGCCGGGTGTGGCGCGAACGCCCGGCGCCGGTCGAGGGCATGGCCGCCAGCCCAACGAAGCGGGAAGCGGTGCGGGTGCCGTTCGGCAGCTTGGTCGAGCGCGGCTTCATCGCCCCGGGGACCGCGCTGTTCGACAAGCAGCGCCGGGTCACTGCCACCGTCACGGCGGACGGCACGCTGGTGTCCGGCGCCGTGCGGGGGTCGATCCACCAGGTCGGCGCCGCCGTGCAGAACGCGCCAAGCTGCAACGGCTGGACCTTCTGGCACTTCGAGCGCGACGGCATCCTCCTGCCGCTGGATGCGCTGCGGGCCGCCTCCACGGTTTAGGCCACGGGGTCGCAGGTCATTGGGCCGCCCCGGACAGCGCGGGGACGGGAGCCGCCGCCTGCGCCGTCTCCGACGCGGCGTGCGCAGCGGCCAAGCAGGCGTTCACCGCATCCCGCAGCGACGCCACGTAATGGTCCGCGCCCACCATGGCGCGCAGCCGCTCGTCGGCCAGCAGGGCCGCGTCGGCGTGCCAAAGGCCGACCAGGATGGGCGCGCCCGGCAGGCGCTGGCGCAGCCGCCGCATCATGTAGCGGAGCGGCGCCGGGCTGCCGCTCGCTTCGATGTAGGATACGCACACCATCGCCACTCCAGCGACATCGAGCGAGGCGACGCGCCCGCGCGACACCGCGTCCTGGCTGACGACCCGGGCCTGCAAGCCATGCTTGCCCAGCAGTTGCACAAGCATGGTGCATGCGGCCTCGTCCAGCGCGCCGCGCCCGGCCACGCACAGGACCGGCGCCGGCCCCGCCCCTTCGGGCGGCAGGCCGCGCGGCGCGTCGGCCGGCGCCGGCCGGGGCGGCGGGGCCGGCGCCCCCGGCGCCCCCGGCTCCCCCGGCGCCGCCGGAGGCGGCCGGCGGATTCGGCTGGCCGTCCCGCCAGGTCGCGACCACGGCTTCGGTGTCGACCAGCGGCAGGAAGACGGGCGGGCCGACCGGGATGCGGCGCCATTCGGCGCTCTGCCGGTTGAGCTCCGCGACGCCCTGGCGGACTTCGTCCTCGGATCGGATGTCAGCCACCGTGCCGGTCAGCTGCT
>CAXUIQ010000121.1:0-7895 GCA_964250815.1 uncultured Acetobacteraceae bacterium | reverse complement strand
ATCGGCGGGACCGTCGCCGCCTGCGAAACCGGCGAGTTCGCAGCTTCGGTCTTGGCCTTCGGCACGTCGGCATCCTTGTGGTCGGCCAGATCGACCACCACCCCGTCGATCGCGTTCTGGATGTTGCGGAGCTGGTCGTCCGTCAGGACGCCACGCAGCGCGTCGTTGGCCGCAAGCTGCAAACCCTTCAGCGCGACCTCGTCGTAATAGGACGACAAGGCCCGGTCGCGCAGCAGAGCCTCGGCTTGGTCGAGCGCCTCGTCCGTGTCGCCGGCCAGGATGCGCTGGTAGAAGCTCTCGGCGGGCGTCAAGGCCGGCTGGTCGCTCAGCAGCACGTCGATGAACTGCAACCGGTCGATGTGGCGGCCCAGCACGACCAGGCAAAGCGTGAGGGGTGTGGACAAGATCAGCCCGACCGGCCCCCAAAGCCAGCCCCAGAAGATTGCCGAAACGACCACGGACACCGGCGACAGCCCCGTGCTGTGGCCATAGACCAGCGGCTCGACGATTTGGCCGGTCACCAGTTCGACCACCAGGAACAGCGCCGCCGTGGACAGCGCCATGGTCCAGCCCGGGTCCACCGCGGCTGCCATGGTGATCGGCAGCACCGCCGACCCGATCGCGCCGATGTAGGGCACGAAGCGCATCAGGGCTGCGATGATGCCCCACAGCACCGGGCTTGGCACGCCGATGAGCAGCAGGCCTACCCCGATCACCACCCCGAACGCAGTGTTGAGCGCGAGTTGGGTCAGGAAGTACTTGCTCAGCCGGGCGGCCGCGTCGTCCATTGCGGCGGTGGTCCGGTGCAGGTCGCCGGACCCGAACAGCCGGATCATCCGGTCGCGCAGATCCTCCCGCTGCATCAGCACGAACACGGCGACCAGCAGCACGAGCCCCGTGGTGGCAAGCGGCGACAGGATCGGCGAAAGCACGCGGGCTGCGATGTCGAACGGGGTCGGATCAGGCTGGTGCACCTCCACCGGCACGGGCTTCGGCGGGTCCGCCGGCGGGCCGGCGGGCGCGGGCGGGGCGGCGGGAGGCGCCGCTTGCCGCCCCAGCGCGCTCGTCATCGCCGTGACCCGGCCGATGGCATAGGACCGCACGGCATCAACCTTGCGTTCCACCGTGGCGGCGTAGCGGGGCACGTCCCCTGCCAGGCCCGCCACCTGCGAGCCGATCAGGCCGCCCAGCAGCAGCAGCACCCCGAGCGCCACAAGCACAGCCACGACCACCGACGGCACGCGCGGCAGGCCGACCCGGCGCAGCAGCGCCACCAACGGCGCCAGCACGAACGAGAGCAGGACCGCCAGCGTGATCGGGACCAGCACCTCCCGCGCCAGGTAGAGCGCCGCAATGACGACGACCAGGACCGCGAGCGTCGTGAGCGCCTGCAAACCCGGCAGTTCCGCCGGAGGAACCTTGGTCTTGAGGCGGGAGGCGTTTGGAACGACATCGGCCATGCGGTGGAACCCTCGGGTGGGCACTCTGCCCGCACTTCGCAACGTTCGACGACGGCAATCGCTCCGTCGAGGGGCGCAGGTATTCTCGCACCGTCTCCGGGACGGGATGTCACGGCCACGTGTTGAGCTTGCAGGAGGGCCGACCACATGCTGCGGTCATGACGCCGTCTGCCGCTGCCTTCGATGCCATCGTCCTCGGTGCGGGTGCGGCGGGGATGATGTGCGCGATCACCGCGGGCGGGCGCGGGCGGCGGGTGCTGCTGCTGGACCACGCGGACCAGGCCGGCGCCAAGATCCTGATCTCCGGCGGCGGGCGCTGCAACTTCACCAACGAGCACGCGGCGCCCGACCGCTTCCTGTCGGGCAACAGGCAATTCTGCGCCTCGGCGCTGCGCCGCTACACCGCGCAGGACTTCATCGCCCTGGTGCGCAAGCACCGCATCCCGTTCCACGAAAAGACGCTCGGCCAGTTGTTCTGCGACGGCTCCGCCCGCGCTGTCGTCGCCATGCTGCTGGCGGAGTGCGCCGCGGCCGGGGTCGATCTGCGGCTGCGCCACCGCATCACCGGGCTGTCCCATTCCGGCGCTTTCCAGGTCGAGACGGATCAAGGACGCTTCCAAGCCCCGGCGCTGGTGCTGGCGACCGGCGGGCTGTCAATCCCCAAGATGGGCGCGACCGGCTTCTCCCACGACGCAGCACAGCGCTTCGGCTTGCCGTTGACGCCGATCCGCCCCGGCCTGGTGCCGCTGACCTTCGCCGGCGCGGAACTGGCGCTCATGCAGCCGCTGAGCGGGGTCGCGCTGCCGGTGACGGCCACTGCCGGGCGCCAGGCGTTCCGCGAGGCGCTGCTGTTCACCCACCGCGGCTTGTCCGGCCCGGCGGTCCTGCAAGCCTCGTCGTTTTGGGAAGCGGGCAGCCCGCTCCGGATCGACATGCTGCCGGGCGCCGACGCCTGCGCCGTCCTGCTGGACCGCAAGCGCGCCCGGTCGCGGGCGGAGGCCCATTCCTTGCTGGCCGGGCTGCTGCCCGCGCGCTTGGCGCAGGCGCTGGCCGCGGCGCACCTGCCGGCGGTCTCCTTGGCAAACCTGCCGGACCGCGCGCTCCGCGCCTTGGCCGCGCTGCTGAACGATTGGCGGCCGGTGCCCGCGGGTTCGGAGGGCTACGCCAAGGCGGAGGTCACGTTGGGCGGCATCGATACCCGCGCCTTGTCCTCGAAAACGATGGAGGCCAACGCCGTGCCGGGTCTGTTCGTGATCGGGGAAGCCGCCGATGTCACGGGCTGGCTGGGCGGCTACAACTTCCAATGGGCGTGGTCGAGTGGCTGGTGCGCCGGGCAGGCGATCTAGATGGCTCCTTGCCGCCGCAACTCCTCGATCTCCGCATCGCCATAGCCGAGGCCCCGCAGCACCTCCGCCGTGTGCGCCCCCGCATCGGGCGTCGGGCTGCGTACCGCCTTCGACACGCCGGACAAGGTGAGCGGCGACGCGACCACGTCGAACCGGCCGAGGCGAGGGTGCTCGACCGGCGTGGCCATGCCGAGGTGCCGGATCTGCGGATCGGCGAACACCTGGTCGATCGAGTAGATCGGCCCGGCCGGGATGCCGCGCCCCTCGAACAGCTCGATCCAATGCGCGGCGGGGCGGGTTCGCGTGACCTCGCCGATCGCCGCGTTGACGGCGGCGCGGTCAGCGCTGCGCCCGGCCTGGGTGCGCCAGGCTTCGCGCTCCGCCCATTCGGGATGGCCGATGGCCTCGCACAGCCGCGTCCACAGCCGGCCGGAGCTGGCGGCGATGTTGATGTGCCCGTCCGACGTCGGGAACACGCCGGTCGGGATGCCGGTCGGGTGGTCGTTGCCGGCCTGTTTCGCAACCTCCCCTTTCACCAGCCAGCGCGCGGCCTGGAAGTCGAGCATGAAGGTCTGCGCTTCCAGCAGGGAAGTCGTGACCCAGCGGCCGACGCCGGTGCGTTCCCGCTCGAACAGCGCGACCATGATGCCGAACGCGAGCAGGTTGCCCGCCGAAAGGTCCGCGATCGGAATGCCCGCCCGCACCGGCCCTTGGCCCGGCAGCCCGGTGATGCTCATCAGGCCGCTCATACCCTGCGCGATCTGGTCCACCCCGGCGCGCGCCCCGTATGGCCCGTCCTGCCCGAAGCCGCTGATGCTGCCATAGACCAGCCGCGGGTTGACTGCGTGCACGTCCTCCCAGGCGATGCCGAGCCGGTGCTTCACCGCGGCGCGCATGTTCTCCACGATCACGTCCGCGCCCTCCACCAGACGCATGAACGCGGCCCGTCCGCCGGGTGACTTCAGGTTCAACTGGATCAGGCGCTTGTTGCGGTGCAGGTTCTGGAAGTCCGGCCCGTCGCGGTCGCCGGCGATGTCCTCGGCACCCTCTTCCGGCGGCTCGATCCGGATCACGTCGGCGCCCCAGTCCGCCAAATGCCGCACGCAGGTCGGCCCGGCGCGCGCAAGGGTCAGGTCGAGGACCACCAGGCGGGCGAGCGGCAGCGGCGCAGCGTCGGGCATCCCGGGAGCTTCACACGCGCGGCGCGGCGGCGCAACGCGGGACCGCCGTCACGGACGCGCCAGCAACGAGCGGATCGCCGAGGCCGGCACCGCCACGCCGCCAGCGTCGTCCACGTTGCCCGCGACCTGCACGCCCGCCACGCGCCAAGCCCCGCCCGGCGCCTGCACCAGCACCGGGCCGCCGCTCGTGCCACGGGTGCCAGCGCAGTCATGCACCAGCACGGGTCCGGACGGCCCGCTTCGGTAGCCCAGGGCCGTGCATGACACGTCGGCCTGCAACCGTTCGGCGCGGTCTTGGCTGAACCCGCCGGCCATCAGCCGGGTGCCACGGAGAACCAGCCCCTCCGCCAGCGCCAAGGTGTCGCCAGCGCCGCCTACAGCTTCCATCAGCGTGACCACGGCCACGTCCGTGCCCTGCCCCGCCGAGGAGGTCGGCGCATAGCCGTCCCCCACCTGGAACGACGACGCCACGATATGCCGAGAGTAGTCGCCGCCCGCATAGCCCAGCAGGACATGCACAGCGGAGGGCGGGACGAAATGGCCGAGACCGCGGCCAAACAGGCAGTGCGCCGCCGTCACCGCAATCTGCGGCCCAATCAGGAAACCGGTGCAACGCGAGACGCCCGGAACTTGCACTCGAACCACCGCTGCCCATGGCGCGGCGTTCCCGTCCACTGCGACCCGTGCCTCGTGCGACCCCAGCCCAGGCAGGCCCGCGGCCCCGGTCGCCAGAACCATCACCAGCGCCGCGGCAACCCTGCATCGGCTGCCGCCACGCCAGGTCAGGCCCGCGCCGTCAGGCAGCCTCGACCGAAACCGCCTCCGGCCCGCGGCGGCCATCGGCCACCTGCATCTTCACGGTCTGGTTCGGCTCCAGGCCGCTCAGCCCGCCACGGTTCAGAGCGGAGATGTGGACGAACACGTCCTTGCCGCCGCCGTCAGGCATCACGAAGCCGAAGCCCTTCTCGGCGTTGAACCACTTCACCGTGCCGCGCAGTTCCACGGCCGTGCTGGGATCGACCGGCGTGCGAGCTGCCGGGCGCGGACGCTCCGCGGCGTAGGACGGCACGGTGTGCGATGACGCCGAACTCTCGTCCACCCGGAGGACTTCGGCAATCTGTGGTCCCTTCTGCCCCGGCGAAACCAGCACGCGCAGCGCGGCGCCGGGCTGCACGGTTTGATGGCCGGCACGGGACAGCACGCTGATGTGCAGGAATGCGTCGCCTCCGCCGCCTTCCAGCTCGACGAAGCCAAAGCCTTTCTCGGCGTTGAACCACTTGACCACTGCGCCCGTCTCCGGCCCGGTCGGCGCGGCGCCCCGCGGGGCACCGAAGGTGGACGGCCCGCGGTCGCCGCCACGGGGGACGAAAGCATCCCGGGGAACGTAAGGCTCGTCGCGTCCGCGTGAGGGTGGAAAATCATCCCGGTCGCGCCCGCGGCTTCCGCGGCGGGGGCTGTCGAAGGAACGGCGGTCTGGTGTGCGCATATCAGGTCTCAAACGGTATGAACGGAACGGAACATGGGACGCCGACTGCGCGGACCAACCCATCACTTAAGACTAGCCAAGCGCACGTTAGCGGGTTTCCCACGGCGGGGCCAGCGGTCCGTTCTCATCCGGACGCAGCGCCGCACCGGGTACGCGCAACTGGGGCCATGTAGGAGCCGAGCACGGCGGCAACCTGGCACGCGCTCATGCGCCGCGGCCCGCGCAAGGAAGGCTGCCGGCGAACGTTGATCCGCAGCACCCCTCCCCCGGGCAGCGCGATACGCAAGCTGCCTTGCCGGATCGCGCGCAGGTAGAGTGGCATTCCGAGGCTTGCCGGCGGCGTTCGGCCCTCCGCGATTGCGGCCACGCGCTCGCGGTAGTCGGCCGCGAGGCCCGGCGTGCGGGAATGGTAGAACCCGACCGCAGTCGGCCAATCGCCGCCAGCGTCGGCGCGGAGGCGAAGCAGGAAACGGGCGGCGTAGTCGGCGTTGGCCGCCGGGTCGAATGCGTCGTCGATGTCGCGGAACGCTTCGGGGTGGGATTGCAGGTTCACCTGCATGCAGCCGACATCCACCTGCTGCACGCCCCGCGCCAAGGCGAGCCGGGTCCAGACGACGGCGGCTGGCTTGCTGTCGAAATACATCGCAGCCCCGTCCGCGTTGACGGCCCAGGGCCAAGGCTGGAGGCCCGGCAACGGCGGCACCGGCCGGCCGCTTTCGGCCTTGGCAACGGCTGACAGCAGCCCCGGCGCGGTGCCGTGCCGCCCTTCGGCGATGCCCACCGCGGCGCTGCACTGCGCGCTCTGGGCCTCCGCCCAGTTTTGGGCGGGCACCGGCGTGTCCGGCTCAGCCGCGCGGGCCGGCAGGCTCCCTGCCGCAAGAAACGCCGCCGTCCCGATCCGCACGACCCAGCACGCCACCATGGGCAGGACTTATCGCACGAACCGCCGTCGCGTCTAATAAATAGCCCAAAGGCCTGGCCCTGCGACCTCCAAAGAGTGCCCGTCGGGATCGCGGAAATACAGGCTGAGGCCGCCAAAGCTCTGCGTCACCCGGCTTTCGACGGCGATGCCCAGGCACGTCCAGATGTCGCTCCCATGCGTCGAGTTCCGCCAGCGGGACGGCGAAGCACAGGTGCAGGGTGCCCTGGCCGTCATGCGGCGGGATGATGCCGCCGGGCACCGGGCTGGGCGTGACCGACCCGCCGCGGCGGAACAGCAGCAGCACGCTGCCGCCCGGCACCGCAAGGCCGGCCATGCGCTCCTCTTCCAGCAACGTCTCGAAGCCGAACACCTGTTCGTAGAAGGCGCGGGACCGGGCGAGGTCGGCCACGCACAGCGGCGATTCGAGTTGCCGGCTGACGCGGGGCGCGCTTCCTGCCTGCGGCGTCCCGTCCGGCATCGTCCTACCGCCGCATCATGCGCACAACGCCCGCACCGCCCGCTGCCCGCGCCGACGGTCCAGCCAACATGGCCAGGCCGACCAAGCCGAGGCCGAGCGCCAGCCCGACGGCGCCGCGGTTCTTGTTGGCCCACATCTGCATGCTGGTGCTCAGGCTCTCGTTGTCGAACGGCCCATGGGTCGAGGACGGGCGCTGGCCGGGACCGTTGAGGTTCGGGTCGCGGACCGTCACCGCGCCCCCTTGGTCCGACTGCTGCGCCATGACGCCGAACTTGCCGGCGAAGTAGTCCAGCAAGCCCGGGGTCAGCTTGTTGCCGATCGCGAAGCCCAGGGTCGAGCCGCTCACCTTCACCTCCCGCCGCCGCGTCGTGGCGGCGAGGTAGATGGCGTCGGCCACCAGTTCCGGCTGGTACACCGGCGGCGGCGGGCGCACCGGCTTCGGCATGTGGGACACCGCATGGTTGTAGAATGGCGTGTTCACCGCTGGCGGATGCACCATGGTCACGTGCACCGCGCTGTTGTCGTTCGCAAGCTCGGCACGAATGGCTTCGGTGAAGCCGCGCAGCGCGTATTTGCTGCCGGAATACGGCGATTGCAGCGGCACGCCCCGGTAGCTGATGGCGGACAGGATCTGCACCACCGTGCCCCGGTTGCGCGGCAGCATGCGCCGCAGCGCGACGCGGGTGCCGTTCACCGTGCCAAAATAGTTCACGTCGGTCAGCCGACGGAACTCGTCCTCCGTGATGTCCATGAACTTGCCATAGACGCTGACGCCGGCGTTGTTGATCCAAACGTCGATCCGGCCAAGCTCGCCCTCGATGTGCGCCGCCGCCGCTTCCAGCGCCGCGCTGTCGGCGACGTCGGCCACGGCGACCGACGCCCTGCCACCCCCGGCCACGACATCCTTGCGGGTGGCCTCCAGGTTGTCGGCGCTGCGGGCGATCAGGCCGACGCGCCAGCCGCGCCGGCCGAACAGCGCGGCGGTGCAGCGGCCGATGCCGGACGACGCGCCGGTGATGACG
>CAXUIQ010000120.1:0-9328 GCA_964250815.1 uncultured Acetobacteraceae bacterium | reverse complement strand
GCGCTGGACACGCGGTCGTGCATGCCGCGGGCGTCCGCCGACCCGTGCGGCGGCGTCATCATCACCGACTGGTACCAGCCGCCGACGAGCAGCGGCGAGCGGTTCAAGGCGACGGCCTACATCCTGGGGCGCCAGCTCCGCGCCGACGGGGTCAAGGTCTCGGTCTTCCGGCAGGTGGCGCAGAACGGACAATGGGTGGATCAGCCCGTCAGCCCCCTGACCACGAGCGAGATCGAGAACAAGGTGCTTGCCCGGGCGCGGGAGCTGCGGTCGCAGGTGGCCGGCTCCTGACAGGCCGCTGGCTGCCGCACCGCCCGGTCTGGAGACTGTAACCCGCCGTTGTCGAACATAGGCTGCGCTTCCCATGGATGATGTTTCCGCCCCGGCCTCGACGGACTCCGGGCCGAGCTACGACTTCCGCACCGCCGAGCCGCGCTGGCAGGAGGCGTGGGACGCCGCCGGATGCTTCCGCGTGGCGGACGTGCCGGCGGACGGCAAGCCGAAGTGCTACGTGCTTGAGATGTTCCCGTATCCCAGCGGCAAGATCCACATGGGCCACGTGCGCAACTACACGCTGGGCGACGTGGTGGCCCGCTACAAGCGCGCCCGGGGCTATTCCGTGCTGCACCCCATGGGCTGGGACGCCTTCGGCCTGCCGGCGGAGAACGCGGCGCGGGAGCGGGGCGTGCATCCGGCCGAGTGGACGCATGGCAACATCGCGGCGATGCGGACCGAGCTGCAGCGCATGGGCCTTTCCATCGACTGGTCGCGCGAGATCGCGACGTGCGACCCGGAGTACTACGGGCAAGAGCAGAAGCTGTTCCTGGACTTCATGCAGGCCGGGCTGGTGGAGCGCAAGGAGAGCTGGGTCAACTGGGACCCGGTGGACGGCACCGTGCTGGCCAACGAGCAGGTCATCGACGGACGCGGCTGGCGGTCCGGCGCCACCGTGGAGAAGCGCCAGCTTTCCCAGTGGTTCCTGCGCATCACGGAGTACGCCCCGGAGCTGCTGGCGGCGCTCGACGGGCTGGACCGCTGGCCGGAGCGGGTGCGGACCATGCAGGCCCGCTGGATCGGGCGCAGCGAGGGCGCCCGGGTGCGCTTCCCCCTGATCCCTTCGCCCGGCATCGAGACCCCCCCGGAGATCGAGGTGTTCACCACCCGGCCGGACACGCTGTTCGGCATGTCGTTCGTGGCGCTGGCGCCGGAGCATCCGGTCTCGGCGGCTGTGGCGGCGCGCGACCCGGCGGCGGCGGCCTTCGTGGCGCAATGCCGCAGCATGGGCACCAGCGAGGCGGTGATCGAATCGGCGGAGAAGCAGGGCTTCGACACCGGCCTGCGCGTCGGCCATCCCTTGATGCCGGGCGCCAGCTTCCCGGTGTGGATCGCGAACTTCGTGCTGATGGAATACGGGACGGGCGCGATCTTCGGCTGCCCGGCGGGCGACCAGCGCGACCTGGACTTCGCCCGCAAGTACGGCTTGGCGACCCCGGCGGTCGTGCTGCCGCCAGGCGCGGAAGCCCAGGGCTTCGCCGTGGGCGCGAACGCCTATGACGGGCCTGGAACGATGATCAACTCGGGCTTCCTGGACGGCCTCGACACCGATGCGGCCCGGCGGGCGGCCATCGAGGCGTTGGAGCGCGCCGGGGCGGGAACGGGCGTGGTGAACTGGCGCCTGCGGGACTGGGGCGTGAGCCGCCAGCGCTACTGGGGCTGCCCGATCCCGGTGATCCACTGCGGTGCTTGCGGTGCCGTGCCGGTGCCGGACGCGGACCTGCCGGTGCGGCTGCCGGAGGACGTGCGCTTCGACCGTCCAGGCAACCCGCTCGACCACCACCCGATGTGGAAACACGTGGCCTGCCCGCGCTGCGGGGCGCCGGCGGAGCGGGAAACCGACACGTTCGACACCTTCGTGGACAGCTCCTGGTACTTCGCCCGGTTCTGCAGCCCCGGCGCCCCCGTGCCGGTGGTGCGGGACGCGGCGGACCAATGGCTGCCGGTGGACCAGTACATCGGCGGGATCGAACATGCGATCCTGCACCTGCTGTACTCGCGGTTCTTCACCCGGGCGATGCGGGCGACGGGCTATGTCGGCGTGGAGGAGCCGTTCGCCGGGCTGTTCACGCAAGGGATGGTCACGCACGAGAGCTACAAGGGCGCCGACGGGCGCTGGCTGTATCCGGAGGAGGTGGAGCGCCAGCCGGACGGCGCCGCCCGGCACGCGGAGACCGGGGAGCCGGTGACGGTGGGGCGGATCGAGGCGATGTCGAAGTCGAAGCGCAACACGGTCGATCCCGCGGCCATCATCGCCCGCTTCGGCGCGGACACGGCGCGCTGGTTCATCCTGTCGGACAACCCGCCGGACCGGGACATCGAGTGGACCGAAAGCGGGGTCGCCGGCGCATCGCGCTTCATCCAGCGCGCCCACCGACTCGCGGCGGGCGTGGCGCGGGTGCCCTGTCCCCCTTCGATGCCGGACGGCATGGGCGAGGCCGCGACGGCGCTGCGCCGCGCCACCCACCGCACGATCGCCGCGGTGACGGAGGCGCTGGAAACCTTCGCCTTCAACCTGGCGGTGGCGCGGCTCTACGAACTGGCGTCGGCGCTCGGCGAGGCGGAGCGCGCCGGCGGGAAGGACGACGGCCTGGCCTGGGCGCGGCACGAGGCCGCGGGAACCATGGCCCGACTGCTGGCACCCATGGCGCCGCATCTGGCGGAGGAGATGCGGTGGATGCTCGATCCCGGGCACTCCGCCTTGGTATGCGACCTGCCCTGGCCGGAGGCCAACCCGGACCTGCTCGCGGTCGAGACGGTCACGGTGGCGGTGCAGGTGATGGGCAAGCTGCGCGCCACGGTCGCGCTGCCGCCGGGCACGGACGCGGCGGCGGCCTTCGCGGCGGCGGAGGCGGACCCGAACGTCCGGCGCGCGCTGGAAGGGCGCCGGGTGGTGAAGCGCATCCACGTGCCGGACCGGATCGTAAACTACGTGGTGGCGGGCTAAGCATCATTCTGCGGAGCGTATCCATGCGGAGCAGGAGAAATGATGCGTCGTCAATGACTCCTAAGCAGGCATTCGTGGCGAAAGCTACGGATGCCTGCTTGGGGATGCCGGGCGGCCGGCAGGTGGCGCGGCGGGCCGTGCTGCTGGGCGGCGGGGCGACGCTGGCCGGGTGCGGCTTCCGTCCGCTCTACGCGCCCACAGCCGCCGGGGCGCCTGGCCCGGCAGCGGCGGAAATGGCGGCGATCTATGTCCCTGTCGCTGCCGAGCGGGCGGGCCAGTTGCTGCGGCAGGAGCTTCAGCAGCGGTTCGAGGGAACCGGGACCGGGACCGCGAAGCGATATGAGCTGGTCGCCACCATCTCGGTCAGCAGCGACGCCATTGCCATCCAGCGCGACAGCTCCTCCTCCCGCGTGCGCCTGGTCGGGTCGGCGCCGTGGGCCTTGAGGACGCTGTCGTTGGAGCACACCGTGCTTGCCCAGGGCAGCAGCCGCATCCTCGACGGCTACAACGTGCTCAACCAGCAGTTCTTCGCGGCGGACCTGGAAAGCGAGACGGCGATCCGGCGCGTGGCGGCGGCGCTCGCGGACCAGATCACCACGCAGGTGGGCGCGTTCTTCCTGCGCCGGGCCCGGGCTGCATGAGGCTTGGGGCGGCTTGAAGCTTGACGCCCGGCGGATCGCCGCCTTCGGGGGCGCCCCCGGGGCGGGGGGGGGGGGGCTGCTGCAGGGCGTGCACGTGGGGTGGGGGCGCCACCGCGCCTTGGCGCTGACCCTGGGGGTTTGCGGGCAGCGCGACGACCCGTTCCGCGTTGCCTGGCTGTCGCGGGAGGACCATGGGCGGCTGCTGGAGGAAGCCACGGCCATTTCCATGATGGGCGGGCGGCGGGTGGTCCGGGTCCGCGATGCCGGCGATGGGCTGGCGGGCGCCGTGAGGCAGGTTGCCGAGAGCGCCGGGGACAGCCTGACGGTGCTGGAGGCCGACGCGCTGCCGGGCCGGTCCAAGCTGCGGACGTTCGTCGAGGCGGCTGCGAACGGGGCGGCCATCGCCTGCTACCCGGAGGAAGGCCGCGCGTTGCAGGACGCCATCGAGGGCGGGCTGGCGGCGGCGGGCGTGCGGCTGGACGGGGAGGCGCTGCGCTGGCTCGCGGACCACGTGGGCAGCGACCGCGGATCGACCCGGGGCGAGGTGGAGAAGCTGATCCTGTATGCCGGCGCGGACCGGCGGCTGGACTTGGACGCCGTGCGGGCCTGCGTGGGCGACCTGGCCGCCGCGTCGTTCGACGACGCCGTGTATGCGGCGCTGGCAGGGGATGTGGCGGGCGCCGACACGGCGGCAGAGCGCACGCTGGCCGAGGGCATGGCGCCCGTCGCGTTCACCCGGGGCGTGCTGGCCCATCTCGGCAAGATGCACGTGGCGCGGGGGCACATGGCGACCGGGCTTTCGGCGGCCGACGCGGTGCGGGCCTTGCGGCCGCCGGTGTTCTTCAAGCGGGTGGCCGCGTTCACGGAGGCGCTGGCCCTGTGGAGTCCGCGCAAGCTGATGCAGGCGATGGAGGAGGTGCGCCGGGTCGAGCTGGCCTGCAAGCAGACCGGGGCCCTGGATGGGCTGCTGGTGCGGCGGATGCTGCTGGGGCTGGCGCGGCAAGGGGAAGCGGCGCGCGGGCGGAACTGACGCGGTCAATCCCGCCTGAGCAGCGCCAGGATGCCGTCGAGCTGGTCCAGCGTCCGGTACTGGATGCGGACGTTCCCGCCGGCGCCGTCGAAGTCGATCTGCACCTTGAGGCCGAGCCGGGCCGCGAGGTCGCGTTCAAGCGCCGTGATCTCCCGGTCCCGCGGCGGCTCCGGCTCGGAGGGCGGCGGGGCGCGCAGGCTGCGCTGGGCCAGGGCCTCGGTCTGCCGGACGTTCAGGCCGCGGGCCATCACGGTCCGCGCCGCCGCCTCCGGCGCCGAGTGGCCCAGCAGCGCGCGGGCGTGCCCGGCCGAGAGCGCGCCGGATTGCACATGGACCTGGACGCCGCTCGGCAGGCTCAACAGGCGCATCGTGTTGGCGACGTGGCTCCGGGACTTGCCGACCAGGCCACCCAACTGGTCCTGGGTGAGGCCGAACTCGCCCATCAGCCGCTTGTAGCCTTGGGCCTCCTCGATGGGGTCGAGGTCCTGGCGTTGCAGGTTCTCCACCAGGGACGCCGCCATGGCGTCCGCGTCGGACAGCTTGCGGATGAGGACCGGGGCTTCTTGCAGCCCGGCGGCTTGGGCGGCCCGCCACCGGCGCTCCCCGGCGATGATCTGGTAGCGCCCCGGCGACGCGGGATGCGGGCGCGCCAGGATCGGCTGCAGGACCCCTTGCTTCCTGATGGAAGCGGCAAGCTCCTCCAGCCGTCCCGGGTCCATGGCGACCCGGGGCTGGAACGGCCCGGGTTCCAGGGAGGCGAGCGGCAAGGAGGCGCGTGGTGCCGTGTCCGGGCCGGCGCCGGGCTGCGCGTCCCCGAACAAGGCCGCGAGGCCCCGCCCGAGGCGGGGGGAGTCGCGCTCGGTCACTGCGCTCCCTGCTCCCGCCGCATCACCTCGACGGCGAGCCGCAGATAGGCTTGGGCGCCGGGCGAGCGGAGGTCGTAGAGCATGACGGGCTTGCCATGGCTCGGCGCTTCGGACACCCGTACGTTGCGCGGGATCACCGTCTGATAGACGAGCTGGCCGAAGAAGCCGCGCACGTCGGCTGCCACAAGCTCCGACAGGTTGTTGCGCTTATCGAACATGGTCAGCACGATGCCCTGCAAGGCAAGCCGTGGGTTGAGGTGCTGCTTGATGCGCTCGACCGTGCGGACGAGCTGGCTGATGCCTTCCAGCGCGAAGAACTCGCATTGCAGGGGCACCAGCACCGCATCGGCCGCGACCAGGCCGTTGATGGTGAGCAGGCCGAAGCTCGGCGGGCAGTCGATCAGCACGAAGCTGTGGCGCCCCGAAGCCTGGGCGAGCGCCTGGCGCAGCCGGTACTCGCGCCGTTCCAATGCGGCAAGCTCGAGTTCGGCCCCGGCCAGGTCGGCGTCCGCCGGCAGGATGGACAGGTTCGGCACGTCGGTGGCGACGGCGGTGGCGGCGATGCTGTCCTCCCCGATCAGCGCCGTGTAGGTGCCGCGTTCCCGCCGCGACTGGCCGACGCCCAGCCCGGTCGATGCGTTGCCCTGCGGGTCCAAGTCGATCAGCAGCACGCTTTCCCCGGCGGTCGCGAGCGCCGTCGCGAGATTGATCGCCGTCGTGGTCTTGCCGACGCCGCCTTTCTGGTTGGCAATCGCCAGGACCCGGGTCGGGCGGGCGGCCTCAGTGGGCGACTCAAGCATGGGCGATGTCGGTGACGGCCAGGATCGTGGAGCCGGCGTCGCTGGGGTGGTCGAACCGCCTGATACGCATGCGCCAGTGCTTCTCCGCGTCCGCGATCTCGTCCCCGACCCGCGCGCCCTTCGCGAACAAGGCGGTGCCGCCGGGGGCCAGCAGACGATGGGCGTGCCCCACGAGCACTGCCAGCGGCGCGAGGGCGCGGGCCGTGATAAGCGGGACGCGGGGCAGCGACAACTCCTCGATGCGCGTGCAGTGGACTTGGACCGGGGCACCGGTTACACGCTGGGCCTCGACCAGGAAAGCGGCTTTGCGCCCGTCGGCTTCGACGAGGTCGAAAGGGGTGCCCGACGCCAGGGCCACGACGAGGCCGGGAAACCCGGCGCCCGATCCGAGGTCCATGCCGCGGGACGTGCCCGGGGGGATGAGCGGCACGAACCGCAGGCTGTCCCCGATGTGGCGCGGCCACAGGTGGCCGCGGTCGCCTTGGGAAACCAGGTTGATCGACTTCGTCCACTTCTGCAGCAGGGCGGCGAACCGCTCAAGCTGCTCTGCCGTCCCGCGTGGAACGCCGTCCATGGATGCGCCGGGCGCCTTGTGGCAGGAGGCCGTCACTCTCTCATCTCCCGACGCCCGACGCGGTTGGAGCCGCCGGCCTCCCATGACAAAGCGTTCAGCAGGGCCTAACATGCTGGACGCTGCGCCGCCATGCGGTCCGAAGCCTGGCGGCGCGCATTGCGAGGACGGCAACCCCGCGGGCGAGGTTTCGACTGCCGCAACTCTCCATCCATGCCCCGTTCGGCGCCTTGACGTTCTCGGAGGATGACGGGGCCATCGTCGCCGTCGATTGGGGATGGGGGCGCGACCAGGAAGAGACCAGGCTTCTGCTCCAAGCGCGCGAGCAGATGCACGAGTACCTCGACGGCGGGCGGCAAGGCTTCGATCTGCCGGTCCGGCCCGTCGGCTCCGCCTACCAGCAGAAGGTCTGGGCGATTCTCGCGTCGATTCCATGGGGGCAAACATGGACGTATTCGGCCATCGCGCACAGGGCCGGCGGCAGCGCGCGGTCCGTCGCCGAGGCAAGCCGGCGCAATCCGCTCCCCATCCTCGTCCCGTGCCACCGGGCCGTCGCGGCCCGGACCTTGGGCGGCTACTCCGAGGGCCTGGACACGAAGCGCTATCTGATCCAACTCGAAGCCCGACCCGCATGACGCGCCGTCGATCGCGGCGCAGGGAGGAGACGTAACGATGGCGCACGCAATCCGCATCCACGCCTATGGCGGCCCGGAAGCCATGCAGTGGGACGACGTGCCGACGCCGGAGCCTGGCCCGGCCGAGGTGCTGGTCCACCACACCGCGATCGGCCTGAACTACATCGACGTCTATTTCAGGAACGGCCTCTACAAGGCGCCGTCGCTGCCGGCGACCCTGGGCATGGAGGCGGCCGGCGTCGTCAAGGCGGTCGGCTCGGACGTGGCCAGCCTCTCGGCCGGCGACCGCGTCGCCTACGCCACCGGCCCGATCGGCGCCTATTCCACCGACCGCGTGATCTCCGCCGACCGCGTGGTGCGCGTGCCCGACGGGATCAGCGACCAGACGGCGGCGGCCATGATGCTGCAAGGCATGACGGCGCAATACCTGCTCCGCCGGACCTATCCCGTGAAAGCCGGCGACACCATCCTGGTCCACGCCGCGGCGGGAGGCGTGGGGCTGATCATGTGCCAATGGGCGAAGCACCTCGGCGCCACGGTGATCGGCGTCGTCTCGACGGAGGAGAAGGCGCGCATCGCCAAGGAGCACGGCGCGGCCCACGTGATCGTCGGCCACGACAAGCTGGCGTCCGAGGTCAAGGGCATCACGGGGGGCAAGATGGTGCCCGTCGTCTATGACAGCGTGGGCAAGGACACCTTCGCCGCCAGCCTGGACAGCCTGGCGCCGCTCGGCATGATGGTCAGCTTCGGCAATTCCTCCGGCCCGGTGCCGCCGTTCGAGCTTGCGGTGCTGGGCGCCAAGGGCAGCCTGTTCCTGACCCGCCCGACGCTCGCCACGTACACGGCGTCGCGGCACGACCTGGAGCAGTCGGCGCAGGACCTCATGCAGGCGGTGACGTCGGGCGCGGTGCAGATCAAGGTCAACCAGACCTTCCCCCTGAAGGACGCGGCCGAAGCGCATCGCGCGCTGGAAGCGCGCAAGACGACGGGCAGCACCGTGCTGATCCCGTGATGGCCGGGACCGTGCCCGTGGCAGGCAGCGGGAGGGGGCCATGAGCGGACCGGACCGTCCAGACCCCGCGGCCGAGGGCCGGCGCGCGGCCGCCAGCAAGGGGGAGACCATATCCAACCCGTACCCGAAGGGCACGGAGGCGCACGCCCAATGGCTGGAAGGCTACGAGAGCGCGCTGGAGGCCGAGGAGGACGACATGCCCTCCGACTTCGCTTGAGGCAGCCGACAAGGAAACGGCATTGGGACCCGAAATCGACCCGTTCGAGGCCAACGGCCGGCAGCCCGCGCGGACCGGCATCGTTGTTATTGGCGGCGGCATCGTCGGCATCTCCACCGCCTTGGCGCTGGCCCAGGCCGGCACCGCGGTGACGCTGTGCGAGAAGGGAGCGCTTGCCGGCGAGCAGTCGAGCCGCAACTGGGGCTGGGTGCGCAAGACCGGGCGCGACGAGCGGGAAATCCCGCTGATCATCCAGAGCCTGCGCCTGTGGAAGGAGATGAACCGCACGGCCGAGGCCGAGACCGGCTTCCGCGAATGCGGCGTGCTCTACGTGGGCGAGACCGACGCCGACCGGGCGCACCACGAAGCCTGGCTGGACCGCGCCCGGCCCTACCAGATGAGTTCCCGCATCGTGGAGGGCGAGGACCTGGCCGCCCTGCTGCCCGGCGCCGCCCGCCGCTACAAGTCAGGGCTGTACACCCCCGACGACGGCCGCGCGGCGCCGCAGCAGGCCGGCCCCGCCATCGCCCGCGCGGCGCAGCGTCTCGGCGCCAC
>CAXUIQ010000119.1:0-9388 GCA_964250815.1 uncultured Acetobacteraceae bacterium | reverse complement strand
GTACGGACCACGCGCCGGCCCACACGTCGAGCCTAAAGTTCGCGCGTATAGGGGTGCCGCCCGCCGGGCGGCCGGGCGGGGGCTGCACGGCTTGGGCAGGCGGCTGCTGGGCGGATGGTTCCGCGGGCAGGGCGGCCTCGGCTGCTTGCAGGCGGAGCTGTCCCGGCTGTGCCGCGACCCGCGCCGGCTGCTGCTGGCCGGCACCCTGCACCTGCTGGGCTGGTTCGGCACCGGGTTCGGCACCTGGATCAGCCTGCGGCTGCTGGGCTGGGACGCCGGGCTGCTGCCGGTCCTGGCGCTGGAGGCGCTGCTGGATGCGCTGGTCGCCGCCGCCTTCGTCGTGCCCGGCTCGGCGGGCGTGCAGGAAGCCGGCTATGTCGGCCTGGGCGCTGCGTTCGGCGTGCCGCCCGAGGTGGCGCTGGGCGTGTCGCTGCTGCGCCGCGCCCGCGACCTGGCGCTGGGCGTGCCGATCCTGCTGGCGTTCCAATGGGCCGAGCTGCGGCGGCTCCGGTGACGGGGGAGCGGTCCGGCCAGGCCGTGCGCCGATGACATATCTCGAAACGACTTTTTAAGACATTTTGCTTATGGTGCAGGCATGTTGTTCCTGCACCGAATGCCTGCGCCGGGGACGCCGGACTGCCGCAGGCGGCGGCTGGGCCGCTGGGGTTCCGCGCTCGCCCTGGCCCTCGCCCTCGGCCTTCTGCTGTGGCTCGGCCTGGCCGGGACGGGAACCCGCGCCGGGATGCGGCTGGCCAGCGAACGGGCGGTGCGCGTGGCCGAGCTGCGCGGCACCTTCGCCTTCTACGAAGAATGGCGCACGATGTCGGCCCGCATGGCGGTGCTGTCCGGCGAGCCGCGATGGGTGGACCGGTTCGAGGAGGCCGGCCCGAAGCTCGCGGCGGCCATCGCGGAAGCGGTCGCGCTCGCGACGCCGGAGGTCGGCTCGGCGCTGGCGAAAACCGTGGAGGAAGCGAACAGCGACCTGACCGCGATGGAGCGGGCGGCCTTTGGGCGTCTCGCCGGCGGCGACCGCGACGGCGCGCAGGCGCTGCTTGACAGCCCGGAGTTCGACTACCTCCAGTCCGTCTATGCCTCGGGAATCGAAGCCTTCGGCCAGGATCTCGAAACCTTCGCCAACACGCGCGCCAAGGCGCTCAACGACCGGGCCTGGTTGGAAACGTCGGGGCTTGGGTCGAGCGCCATCTTCCTCGTCGCGGCCGTTGTCGCCCTCAAGGGGCGGGCGCGGCTGCGGGCCGCCCTTGCCGCGACGGAAACCGTGGCGCGCACCGACGCCCTGACCGGCCTGCCCAACCGGCGCGGGCTTTACGAGCAGTTGCGGACCGCCTTGACGCGGGCGGACCGGAGCGGCGGCGCGGCGCTGCTGTTGTGCGACCTCGACCGGTTCAAGGGGGTGAACGACGCGCACGGCCACCCCGCCGGCGACCACCTCCTGCAGCTCGTGGCGGCCCGGCTCCGCAACGTCGCACGCGCCGGCAGCATCATCGCCCGCCTGGGCGGCGACGAGTTCGCGCTGGTGATCCCGCTCGATGCCGCGGACCCGTCCGGCCCGGCCAGCGAGGCGGCGCAGCTCGCACGGCGGATCATCGCCGTGCTGGGGGAGCCGTTCGCGCTTCCGGATGGGCCTGTGGCGCAGATCGGCGCCAGCATCGGCATCGCGCTCGCGCGGGCGGAGGAGGGGGACGCCGACGCGCTGGTGCGCCGCGCCGACGTCGCGCTTTACCGGGCCAAGGCCGACGGGCGCAGCCGATTCCACGTCTTCGATCCCGGCCTCGATGCCCACATCCAGACGCGGGCGTTGCTTGAAGGCGACCTGCGCCAGGCCATCGCCCGCGGCCTGCTGGTCCCGCACTTCCAGCCGCTGGTCGATATGGCGACCGGGCGCCTGATCGGCTTCGAGATGCTGGCGCGCTGGCCGCACCCCACCCGCGGCACCGTCCCGCCGGGCGAGTTCATCCCCATCGCCGAGGACGCCGGCCTGATCGGCCTGATGACCGAGGGCCTGCTGCGCCGGGCGTGCCGCGCCGCCGCCGCGTGGCCGTCCGACACCTTCGTCGCCTGCAACCTGTCGCCGCTGCAGTTGCGCGACCGCGGCCTTCCCGCGGCCGTGCGGTCCATCCTGGCCGAGACCGGGCTGCCGGCGCACCGCCTTGAGCTGGAGATCACCGAGAGCGCGCTGGTGGGCGACATCGACCTGGCCCGGGACCTGCTTGGCAAGCTGAAAGCGCTGGGCGTGCGGCTGGCGCTCGACGACTTCGGCACGGGGTATTCGAGCCTGCGGCACCTGCAACTGCTGCCGATCGACAAGCTGAAGATCGACGCGGGCTTCGTGCGGGCGATGGGCGGCGACTCCGAAAGCCGCAAGATCGTCGCCGCCGTGATCGGGCTGAGCCACAGCCTCGGCCTGCTGACCGTGGCCGAAGGCGTCGAGGACGAGGGCACGGCGGCGCTGCTGCGCGGCCTCGGCTGCGATGTCGGCCAGGGCTGGCTATACGGGCGCCCGGCGTCGGAGGACGCGGTTGGCGCGCTGCTGTTCGAGGCGGCGCGGACCTGACGCCGGCGTCCGGCGGCGTGGGCTGGCGCGTCTCACCCGGTGACACGAGTCTTGCAGACGGGAACGACGTTTGGCAACATGCGGCCCGTGCAGCAGCATCGTAGGCTCGGGGAGATGGCATGATCGTCAGCGCGACGCGCTTGCGCCTCCGGTCCTGGCGGCACGCCGCGGGCTTTGCCCGCCACACTGTGGCGTCGCTGGGCCAGGCGGTCACGGCGGCGGGCTTTGTCGATGGGCGGCTGCTCGCCGGGCAGTGCCTGACCTACTGGACCGTTACCCGCTGGTCCTCCGACGACGCGATGCGCCGTTGGCGGTCCGCCGGCGCGCATGGGCGCGCGATGCCGTTCCTGGTCGAATGGTGCGACGAGGCGTCGGTCGCCCGCTGGGAGCAGCGCGACGGCGCGCCTTTCCCGACCTGGCAGGACTGCGCCCGGCGGATGGCGGGCGAGGGGCGGGCGTCGCCGGTGCGCCAGCCCTCCGACGCGCACAAGGCCGGCGCCGCGCCGGAACCGCCGCCGGGATGGGGACGCCGGCTGGTTTTGCCGATCAGGCGATTGGGGGCGGACAAGCCCATGCGGCCGGTGCAGTCCGGCTGACGGGCCGTGTGGGCGGCGGCATGGGCGCTGGAGGGGCGTGGCCGTCCTCGCCATGATCCATCGTGCCGTCCACCCAAACACGCCATCCACCCAGACCGCAAACGGCGGGCCGCTATGCGCCGCGGATCAGCATGTAGCTGCTGCCCGAAGCGGCATCGACGCCGAAGCTGACCGCAAGCTTCCCGTTCGTCAGGTCCGTGCTGGTCAGGCCTGCAAGCGTCAGCATTGCCATGGGCTTCCCAGGAGCGGCCGCGGCCAAGGTCAGGCCGGTGAAGCCCGCCGCTCCTTGGCCGTCCGTCCATGTCAGGGCGAAGTCGCTGGGCGAAACGCCCCACACCGTCGCGTTGTCGCCTGCGTGGAAGTTGGCAACGGTGCTCCAGATCGCTGCCGGGGCCCCCCGGTCATCGACGAAGAACGTGTCGTTGCCGGTGCCGCCGACCAGGAAGTTGCTGCCGGTGGAGCCGTCCAGGACATTGTTGCCGTTCACCATGCTGACGTCGAGCGCATCCTCGCCGCTGCCGGTGTGGATGAAGACGTTCTGGAGTTCGGCCGTGACGTTGATGTTGTCCGGCGTCGGGATGACGATCTCGCTCGCCAGCCCAGGTACTGGGCCTACATAGGGCACGCCCTGCGACTGCCATGCGCCGCCGGTGGTCTGGTCGCTGACCGTGAAATTGTTCGGCGGCCCCAGGGGGGACACGCCAGGGGGCGGCAGCCCGCCGGCGTACGAGGCGGGTTCGGTTGAGATCTGCACGTTCGCGCCGACCTGCGTGGCGAAGATGCCGGTGCCCGCGGCGAGCGTGCCTGAGGGCGCGACGTTGAAGCTCCGCACGAAGCTGCCGTTCTCGTAGAACGACATCACGCCGTTGGCGTAGGTGACGCCGTTTGCGGTGAAGTTCTCCAGGGTGACTATGCCGGTGTTGATCAGCAGGTTGCCCGCGAAGGACGCGGGGTCGTCGATCTTGAGCGTGTCGCTCTGCGGCGAAGCCTTGGTGCCCAAATCGGTATCGGCCGAGCCTGTGCCGTTCACCTGGATGGTCACCCCGGCGGCAACGGTTCCGTTGATCTCGCCGGAACTCGCCGTCACGGTTCCGTCGGCATCGCTCGCGGCGTCGAGCACAAGGGTGCCCGTGCCGACCAGGTTGGTGTTCAAGACGACCTTGGCGCCTGCCGTGACGTTGCCGGACAGGGTCGTGGTGCCCCCGTTCACCGTCACGACATCCTCGCCATAAAGCTCGGATTGGGTCGTGCTCGGATTGAGCGTCAGGTTGGTGCCCGGCGCCACGTTGACGGTGGCCGACAGGCCGGCGGGGAAGCCGCGGCTGACGATCAGCGTGTCCGCCGCCCCTCCGGCGTTCACCACCACCTGGGCATCGTTGCCGTTTACGTTGGAGACGGTAAGGTCGTTGCTTCCCGTCATGTCGATGACCACGGCCGGGCCGCCGCTCGGCTCCTGCACGTCCAGCGTCACGCCGTTCAGGTTCGCTCCCGCCGGCATCGCCAGGGTGCCCGACGTTGCGAGGGCCGTGTCGCCCGCGACGGGAACCGCGCCGCCTGACCAGTTCGCCGCATTCGTCACGTCGTTGTTGGCGGTCCCGCCGATCCATGTGCGCGTAGCCATCCTTGGCCTCCCCTTCTTTGGAATGTTTCTTTATCAATTCGATATGGGCCGCTCGACCGGCCGAACAGACATACGAACCTGAATTTTCTTGAGGCTCCCCAGCAACAAGCTGGTCCGGTCGCCGCCAGCTTCTATCCGGAAATCGCGAGCGGCTGCCTAGTGACCAAAGTCACTATTGTAATCGCTGCCATCTGTTCCATGCTTCACCACGTCGCTCACCCAAACCGCAAGCGACTGCCTGCCTGGTGGCGGCCAGAATGGGCATCTGGAACAGGAACTCTGCCCGGGGCGTAGAGCGAGGGCCTTCGCAAGCCGGCTCCCGATGCTTCCGCCGGTCGCGACGGACCCTGGTCTCTGGCGTCAGGGATCGGTGTCTCCCAAGGGGGTGCGGCAGGCTGCAAGCACGTCGCGAGCGGTCTCCGGATCGCTTGCCCGCGCGATGGCGACCGCTCCCGCCAGCATCGCAAGCTCACGCATCGCGCTTGCGCGCCGCATCTGCGCCGAGCCTTTCATCCCTTCGGCAAGGGCCGCGGCCATGCGCCTGATGCCCGCTCCGAACGTTGCCTTCAGCGCATCCGACCCCCGCCCGGCGTCCGAGGCGACAGCCGCCGCCGGGCACCCGATCCCAGGCCGGTCCACGTGGCCCTGCGACAGATAGAATGCCTTGAAGCCGGCGACCGCCGCATCGGGTTCCCCCTCCCCAAGCCGCCTGTCCAGCTCGGACATCGTCTGGCCGAAGGCGGCCTCAAGGGCCGCCGCCAGCAGCGCGTCCTTGGTGCCGAAATGGCGATAGAACCCGCCGTGGGTCATGCCAGCCTCGGCCATGACGTCCGCCACGCCGGCGCCCTCGATGCCGCGCTCGCGCATGAGGCGGGCTGCGCCTGCGACGATCCGTTCGCGGCTCCGCCGCTTGTCTTCCTGTGATGCCCGCATTGACCGGACGCCCCGCATTCCTTGCTTGACCTGATGGATGATGAGTGTCATCCATTTAGAGGTCAATCATCATCCAAACCAGCCGGCGACGGCGCTCGGCCGCTGGAAGCTCAGGGAGGAGCGTCGATGAGCCAGTCAAAGACCATGGTGGCGGGCGCCACGGCCAGGATAGGGCGCGCACGGTGACAGCGGCGTTCCTCGGGTTCTTGGCCATCATGGCGGGGACCGTCATGGCGCTCGCCGTCCGCTACCTTTCGCGTCGGACCGCAACGGGCGTGGCGGCGTGGCTCGCGGCTTGGCTGTCGTATGTCGGCCTGCTGGGCTATTCCGGCGTTGTGGGGAACGCGGCGCTGCGGCCGCCGGGGATCGCCTTCATCCTCGTCCCGGTCGTCCTCTTTGTCGTCCTGCTCGTGGTCCGGTCGCCCGGCGCCGCGCGCATCGCGTCGGCGTTCCCGCTTCCGGTTTTGCTGGGCTTGCAGGGTTATCGGGTCGGCGTCGAACTCGCCCTGCACCAGCTTTGGCTCGACGGCCTCGCCCCCAGGATGCTGACGTTCAAGGGGGCGAACGTTGACATCCTGATCGGGGCATCGGCGCCGGCGGTCGCCTGGCTCTCGACGAAGGGCCTGTCCGGGCTGCGGATGGCGCTCGCCTGGAGCGTGCTGGGCTTGCTGTCCTTGGCCAATGTCGCCGTCCGTTCCGCCCTCACGGCGCCGGGTCCGCTCAACCTGGTCCATGCGGAGGTGCCGAACCTGGCCCTGGGCACCTTTCCGTTCATGTTCATCCCGGGTTTCTTCGCGCCGCTCGCGGTTGTGCTCCATGTGCTCGCGATCCGCGCGCTGCGCGGCCGGCTGGGCGGTGCCCGGCCGGCTGCATCCTCCCAGCCGGCATGAAGGCCGCTTCAAGAGGTTGACGATGGTTTATGGGGGAACAGGATGGTGAACGCCCCGTCCGACGCCGCCCGGCAGCATTGCGAAGGAGAAGCCGCCGAAGCGCTCCAGTCGAGGGTGGCGCAGGCCTTGGCTGCCCTGGGGCCAGGCCCCGTCACGGCGGCGCAGCTCGCGGGCCTCGACCAGTTCCATGTGGGAGGCCTGGCGGCAACCGCGGAGTTGGCGGAGTTGGCGGGCATCCGGCGCGGGTCCGACGTCCTGGACGCCGGATCGGGGCTGGGAGGGCCGTCGCGGTACCTGGCCGGCGCGTACGGCTGTTCCGTGGTCGGCCTGGACCTCGCGCCATCGTTCGTGGCCGTCGCCGGGCTGCTGGCGGAACGTGCGGGGCTGGGCGGCCGGGTGGCGTACAGGGTCGGCGACCTTTTGGCGCTGCCCTTCGCCGACGCTTCGTTCGACATCGTGTGGACGCAGCACGCCGTCATAAACATACGCGACCGCGACCAGGCTTATCGCGAGTTCCGGCGGGTGCTGCGGCCCGGCGGCAGGCTTGCCTTCCATGATGTCCTTGCCGAAGATGGGCAGCCGGCGCCGCACTTCCCGGTGCCTTGGGCGGAGAGCGCCGAGGCCAGCACCCTGTTGACGGAGGCGGAAACGACCGAAGCCCTGCTGCGGGCCGGCTTCAAGCCTGGCGTTTGGAAGGATGTCACCGCCGCCGCGGTCGCCGGCTTCGGCCAGCAAAGGCCGCCGCCTTCGCCGGGGCTGAGCCTGGCGGCCGATGGGGCCGCGCTTCGCGGCCATGGCTGCGAACCTCGCCCGCAGCCTTCGCGAGGGCCGCGTCTGCCTCGTCATGGGCGCCTGCGGTCCGGTGCTGCCCGTATCCTGAACGCCGGCGGCCCGTGCGTGCCGCCGTGCGTCGCCTTCCTCGCGCAACTGGAACCGGAGAAACCTACGTGACCGCGCCAGCACCGTCCCGCCTTCGGCTGCACATCCACCCCGGCACCTCCGGCCTTGCGCCGCACATGGCCCTGCTCGCCGTCGGCGCTCCCTTCGAGGTGCGGACGCTCGACCTGTTTGCGGGCGAGGCGCGCACGCCCGCGTTCCTGTCGCTCAACCCGTTCGGGATCGTGCCGGTGCTGGAGGACGGCGACGCCGTGATCCCGGAAACCGGCGCCATCCTGCTGCACGTGGCGGAGCGGTTCCCGGACGCGCGACTGCTGCCGGAGGACGCCGCAGCGCGGGCGCAGGCGCTGCGCTGGCTGTTCCACATGGCCGCGCTGCACGCGGACTTCATGACCTGGCGGCGCGCGGGCTTCGCGCTGCGCGACGATCCGCACGCAAAGGAGGCGACGCAAGCCTGGATGGCCCGGCGGCTTGCGGAGGCGTTCCGGACGATCGACCGGGCGATGGCGGGACCGTTCCTGGCCGGGGCCGGGCCGGGTCCCGCGGACTTCTACCTGGCCATGGTCGCGGGGTGGTGGAGCAAGCGGTTCGACTTCGGGGCGGAGGCCCCGCGCCTTGCCGCGTGCCTGCAAGCCATGGCCGACAATCCAAGCGTGCGCGGCGCCTACGAGGCGCAAGGGAGCGACGTGCCCCGGTTTCTGGATGCCAAGCCTGCTGCGGCCTGAACGACGCAGCCTGCGCCGGCTCCGCCACTGCGTCCAAGGCGCGGGGTGATGCACTGGACGCGCTGACCCTTTTCGGCCTGGCCGCCGGCAGCCTGATGCTGTGCTATGCGTGCAAGGGCCGGGGGCGCGGCTGGGTGCTGGGCGCCGGGTCCTGCGCGCTGGGGTCGGCGTATGGGTTCTTGCAGGGCGCCTGGCCGTTCGGCGCCGTGGAGGCGGTCTGGGCGCTGGTCGCTTGGCGCCGCTGGCTCAATGCAGGCCGCCTGCCTGCTCGATGAAGGCCGCGACCTCCGCCACGCCGTGCCCGGCGCGCACGTTGGCGAACACGAAGGGCCGGTCGCCCCGCATCCTGCGGCTGTCGCGGTCCATCACCTCCAGGCTCGCGCCCACATGGGGCGCGAGGTCGATCTTGTTGATCACCAGGAGGTCGCTGCGGGTGATGCCGGGGCCGCCCTTGCGCGGGATCTTGTCGCCGGCGGACACGTCGATGACGTAGATCGTGAGATCGGCCAGCTCGGGGCTGAAGGTCGCGGCCAGGTTGTCGCCGCCGCTCTCGATCAGGATCAGGTCGAGGCCCGGGAAACGGCGGCGCATGGCGGCGATGCCGGCCAGGTTGATGCTGGCGTCCTCGCGGATCGCGGTGTGCGGGCAGCCGCCGGTCTCGATGCCCATGATGCGCTCCGGCGCCAGCGACCCGGCGCGGGTCAGGAACTCCGCGTCCTCCTTGGTGTAGATGTCGTTGGTGATGGCGGCGATGTCGAAGCGGGGGGAGAAGCGCTTGCACAGCGCGTCCATCAGCGCGGTCTTGCCGGTGCCGACGGGGCCGCCGACGCCGACGCGCAAAGGGCCATGGGGCGATGCATTCATGATCGGAACAACCTCGTGTACTGTGTTTCGTGCCGCATGGCGGCGAGATCGGAGCGGAACGCGCAGCCGCCGACATCATCCAGCGCCGCGCCGCGCGCGGCCTCCGCCATGGCAACGATCGTGTCCTCCAGCGCCGCCAGCACCCGCAGCCCGGTGGTCTGGCCAAGCGGAACCAGCCGCACCGCCGCCGAAATCAGGTTGCTGGCGAACGCCTGGAGATAGGCCGCCGCCGCCGCGTCCTCCGGCACCGCCGCCCGTCCCGCCGCCGCGCCGACCGCGACGGCATACGG
>CAXUIQ010000118.1:121-9410 GCA_964250815.1 uncultured Acetobacteraceae bacterium | reverse complement strand
GGATTGACAGGTGGCGTCCCGGCCACATAGAAGCCTAAAGGACTTCCTGGGGAGGAAGCGGCAAGGATGCAAAGCGTCGTGGAAACGTCGGCCACGCGGCTGGCGGGCAACGCCGGGAACGGAGACGCCGCGCACGCGGTCGCCCCGGTGTCGCCGGTCGGGGCGCTGCCCGTGCTGGGGCCGGCAACGGCGCGGCGTGCGCTGCGTCACCCCGCCGTCACGTCCATCCTGTCCTTCGCGTGCTTCATCCTTGCCTGGTGGGCGGCGGCCGCCTGGACCGCAAGCCCGATCCAACTCCCCTCCCCTCCCGCGGTTGTTTCGGCCCTTGTCGATCTGGCGCAGGACGGGGAGTTGTTCGACAACGTGTCGGTCAGCTTCGTCCGCCTGCTGGTCAGCATGGCCGTCGCCGCCCTGCTCGCCTTGCCGCTCGGCTTCGCCATGGGGCTGAGCGAGCGTGTGAACAGCTACGTCGATCCGCTGGTCGAGATGCTGCGCCCGATCTCCGGCATCGCCTGGATTCCGCTCGGCCTGTTCATCTTCGGCATCGGCGGAACGCTGCCCGTGTTCATCATGGCCTACGTCGCCTTCTTCCCCATGCTGCTGAACACGGTCGCGGGCGTGCGCGGGACCGACCGCAAGCTCGTGGCGGCCGCGCGCACCATGGGCGTCAGCCCCATGCGGATCGTCCGCCTGGTCGTGCTGCCCGGCGCGCTGCCGACCATCATCGTGGGCGTGCGCATCGCCTTTGCCGGCGCCTGGGCCGCCATCATCGCCGCCGAGCTGATCGGCTCGCCCAGCGGGCTGGGCTTCGCGATCGAATGGTACCGGGAGCTGCTGATGAGCCCCAACGTCTTCGCCTACATCGTCGTGGTTTCGGTCGTCGGCTACGCCTGCGACCTGCTGCTGCGGCTGCTCCGGCGCCGGCTGGCGCCTTGGGCCAGCGGAACGGAGTTGGCATGAGCGGCGCCGCGACGGACGCCCTGGCGCTCCGCCCGGAGCCGCGCTGGGCCGCGCCCGCCCGCGCCGCCGCGCTCCCCCTGCTGCTGCTTGCCGTTTGGCAGGCGTGGGCCGTGACGCAGCCGGACGTCACGCGGGCGCCCTCGCCGGTCCAGGTGGTGGCGACCCTCGTGCGGCTCACGGCGAGCGGCGACCTGCCGTTGTCCCTCCTGCAAAGCCTCGGCCGCGTCCTGGGCGGGTTCGCGGCGGCGCTGGTGCTCGGCATCGTGCTGGGGATCGCCATGGGCACCAGCCGGGTGGTGCGCGCGGCGGTCGAGCCGATCGTCGAGAGCTTCCGCCCCGTGGCGCCCATGGCGGTGCTGCCCATCGCCATCCTGTGGTTCGGCACCGGAACGCCTGCTGCCCTGTCCATCGTGGGCTACGCCGCCTTCTTTCCCTTGCTGCTCAACACCGTGCACGGCGTTTCGCAGGTGGACCGCAAGCTGTTGCAGGCGGCGCGCACCATGGGGGCGCCGCGCCTGCGCATCCTGCGCAAGGTGGTGCTGCCGGCGTCCCTGCCCAGCATCCTGCTCGGCGCCCGTCTCGCGCTCGGCGTCGCCTGGACCGCGATCATCGCCGCCGAGCTTGCGGTGGGCGCCAAGTCCGGCGGTGGCGGCTCGGGCGGCATCGGGGCGATGATGTTCGTCTTCTACGCCTACAGCATCGACCTCAACGGCATCGTGGCCTGCATGATCGTGATCGGCTTGGTGGCCCTGGCCATCGACCGGCTGTTCCGCAGCCTTGAGCGCCGCCTCACCCCATGGAGGCACTGACCCGTGGAAGCGCTGGCATGACCGGCCCCAAGCTGCGCCTGAAGGGCGTCGCCAAGGAGTTCACGGCCCCCCGCACGCTGAAGCGCACGCTGGCCGTGACGGGCGTGGACCTTTCGGTCGAGGCCGGGGAGTTCGTCTGCATCGTCGGCCCGTCCGGCTGCGGCAAGTCCACGGTGATGAACATGATCGCCGGGCTGGACACGCCGAGCGCGGGCACGATCGAGATCAACGGCGTCCCGGTCGCCGGGCCGGGCGCGGACCGCGGCGTGATGTTCCAGGACTACGCGCTGTTCCCGTGGCTCACGGTCGAGGAGAACATCGGCTTCGGCCTGCGCAACGGCACGCCGGGGAACGGCTTGAGCCGCGGGGAGGTCGAAGCGCGGGTGCGCGAGCACGTCGGGCTGGTGCAGCTCACCGGTTCGGAGGCGAAGTACCCGCACCAGCTTTCGGGCGGGATGCGGCAGCGCGTGGCGTTGGCGCGGTTGCTCGCCAACGGGCCGGACGTGCTGCTGATGGACGAGCCGCTAGGCGCGCTCGACGCGCAAACGCGGCTGATCCTGCAAACGGAGCTGCTGCGCATCTGGGGCGAGACGGCGCCGCAGGACGCGCGCAAGACCGCGGTCTTCATCACCCACGACATCGAGGAGGCGGTGTTCCTCGCCGACCGCGTGGTGGTGATGAGCCGCCATCCCGGCCGGGTGCGCGCCGTGATCCCGGTGGACCTGCCCCGGCCGCGCGACGAGCACATCCGGGCGACGCCCCGCTTCGGCCAGCTTTCGGAGGAGATCTGGGGGCTGATCCGCAACGAGGCGTACGAGGCGATCGCATGAGCGCACAGGACCAGGAAGGAAGGACGCCGATGCTCCAGCTCGGGATGGGGCGGCGCCCGCTGCTCCTCGGCGCGGGCGCCGCCGCGCTGGCGTTGCCCTGGGTGGCACGGGCGCAGGGCGGGCGCGACGCGGCGAAGGTCTCGGTCGGGCGCATCCCGTGGTCGGCATACAACTCGCCCATGACCCAGTACATGATCGAGAACAAGCTGTACGAGAAGCGCGCGGCCGAGCTGGGCTTCGACCTGGCGGTCGATTGGCGCGACTACCCGACGGCGCTGCCGATGGTGGAGGCCATCGTCGGCAACAACCTCGACATGGGCATGTGGGGCAACACGCCCATCATACGCGCCCTTTCAAACAAGCTGCCGGTCAGCCTCATGGTGGTGGGCGAGGGGCACCTCCGCCTGGTGCTGGCGACGCGCAAGGGATCGCCGGTCCGCACCATGGGGGACATCAAGGGCAAGACGGTGGGCGCGCTGCTGGGCGGCGACCCGTACAACGCCCTGTCGCAGATGATGCGCTGGGAGCTGGGCAGCGCCAACCCGCGCGACCACGGCATCAGGATCGTCAACACGCCCACGCTGGCCCAGGCGGCGCAGGTGCCCAACGGGATGGACGCCGCCATCGCCGTCTATCCGGCGTTCCTTGCCGCGGAAAGCACAGGCACGGTTGGGATCATGAACTCCTTTGGCTACACGGAGGATTACTACAAGGGTCCGGCCGGCGAGGGAGGCGGCCACATGCTGCCCTCCGTGAAGAAGTCGCCCTTCTTTCCGGACGGCTACTACCTGCACCGCTCCTTCTGGCTGGTGAACAACGGCCTGCTCGACCGCAACCCGAAGCTGGTGCTGGCCTTCCTGATGGCGCAGCAGGACGCGGTCTCGGCGCTTGTGGCCAAGGACGCCGGGGCGGTGTCCCAGTTGGTGAAGGAGTATTGGAAGCTCGACCCGGTCCAGGGCGCCAAGGTGGTCAACGACGACGTGGTCGGGAAGCGCGGCTGGATCTGGCCCACGGAGGCCGACGCCCGCGCCGTGCTGGAAACCTCGAAATACCTGGTCGATGCCAAGATGATCCCCGCACCCCTGACCTGGGCGCAGGTGAAGGACTCGTTCCGGCGCACCGCCCCCCTGGTGAAGGAGGCCTTCGACCGGCTGGGCGGCAAGCCCGCGGAGGGCGAGTTCACGCGCACGGATGTCGGCGACCTGCGCGGGCGGCCGGTCTGGGAGATCGACCGCTGGGCCGACGTGGCCTGACCAACGGAACCGGGAGCAGCGACATGAGGGTAGGGTTCATCGGGGTCGGCGTGATGGGCGCACCCATGGCGCTGAACGTGCTCAAGGGCGGGCACGAGCTTGCCGTGTTCGACATCGACGAGGCGGCGGTGCAGCGGATGGCGGAGGCCGGCGCCAAGGCGGCGTCCTCGGCCAGGGAGGCGGGGGCGGCCAGCGAGGTGGTGGTCACCATGCTGCCGGAGCCGGGGCACGTGCGCGAGGCGCTGCTCGGCCCGGGCGGCGCCGCCGAAGGCCTCAAGCCCGGCGGCGTCGTGATCGAGATGAGCACGATTGACCCGGTCTCCTCCCGGGCGGTCGCCGCGGAACTCAAGGCGCGCGGCATCGACATGGTGGACAGCCCGGTGGGCAAGACCTCCGAGCACGCGGCCACCGGAACCCTGACGCTGATGGTCGGCGGCGAGCCGGGCGTGATCGAGCGGGTGAAGCCCGTGCTCGACTGCATGGGCAACGAAACCTACCTTTGCGGCGGCGTCGGCGCCGGCCACGCCATGAAGACGGTGAACAACCTGCTCGCCACCACCATCATGGCGGCCAATACCGAGGCGCTGGCGATCGGCGCCAAGTGCGGGCTGACGCTCGAGCTGATGATGGAGGTCATGCGGACCACCATGGCGAACAACGCCCAGCTCTACGTCGCCATGCCGAAAAAGGCCTTCAAGGGCGACGACGCGCCGGGCTTCGCCGTGAAGCTCGCCTGCAAGGACGTGCGCCAGGCCGTGGAGCTGGCGCGCGCCCAGGGCTTCGAGCCGCATGTCGGCGCCGGCTGCCAGAAGACGCTGGAGGAGGCGGTGGACAAGGGCTTCGCCGACCGCGACACCGCGGCCCTGATGCGGGTCCGCGAGGACCAGCTCGGCATCCAGGTGCGCCAGGCCGATCCCGCGTTGAGGCAGGTGGCCTGACCCCTTGCCCGGCGGCGGCGACATGGCGACCTCCATCGGGGCGACGTTCCTCGGCTTCCGCCGGGCAGACGGGCAGGTGGGGGTCCGCAACCACCTGCTCGTCCTGTCCGCCGGCGGGCTGACCGGGCAAACGGCGCGGCGCGTCGGCGCGGCGCTGGCCGGCGCCGTGGTGGTGGCGCTGCCGCACGGTTCCGGGCTGGTCGGGCGGGACCTGGCCCTGCAGCGCCGGGCCATCGCCGGGCTGGCGACCCATCCCAACGTCGGCGCCTGCGTGCTGGTGGGCGACAACCCGGCAGTGATGGCACAGGCGCGGGCGGACATCGCGCCGAGCGGGCGGCCGCACGAATGCCTCACGCTGGACGACTGCGGCCATGACGGGCTGGCGCTGACCGACCGCGCGATGCGGGCCGGGGCGCGGCTGCTGCGGCAGATCTCGCGCGAGCGGCGCAGCGCGGAGCCGGTGTCGGCGCTGGGCATCGGGCTGGAATGCGGGCGGTCCGACCCGAGTTCGGGCTTGGTGGCCAACCCGCTGCTCGGCCTCGCCGCCGATTGGCTGGTCGGTGCCGGCGGCTGGGCGGTGCTGGGCGAGACGCTGGAATGGCTGGGAGCCGAGCGGCTGCTGGCCGCGCGGGCGCGGACGCCCGAGGCCGCCGCGGCGATCGAGGGCGCCGTGCTTGAGCGCGAGCGGATCGCGGTGGCGGCGGGGCTTGACCTGCTGGGCAGCAACCCCGGGCCGACCAACATCGCCGCCGGGCTGTCCACCATCGAGGAGAAGTCGCTCGGCAACATCGCGAAAAGCGGGTCCCGGCCGATCGAGGGCCTGCTCGGCTACGGCGAGAAGCCCCCGCGTCCCGGCCTTTGGGCCATGGACGCCTCGGCCTACGCGCCGGAGTCGCTGACCGGCTTCGTGGTTTCGGGCGCGCAGTTGCTCCTTTTCACCACGGGGGTCGGCAACCCCTATGCCAGCGCGCTCTCGCCCACGATCAAGCTGAGCGCCAATCCCGACACGTGCGCCGCCTTGGCCGACCAGCTCGACTTCGACGCCAGCGGCGCCTTCCGCGGCCACCGCAGCCTGGCGGAGGCGGGCGAGGCGCTGCGCCGCCGCGTGGCCGCCGTGGCCTCCGGCGAGGCGACCTGGGGCGAGATCACCAAGGAAGGGGACGAGGTGCTCAGCCGCTTCGGCCAGGCGCTGTGACCGATGCCGTGACGGGCGCCCCGCCCGGCGCGGACGCGATCCGCCTCCGGCCGGAGGACAACGTCGCCACCGTGCTGCGCCCCGTCGCCGCGGGCGAACGCATCCAGGTGCGCTGCGGCGCGGAGGTGACGGCCCTCGCCGCCGCAGACGCGATCCCGATGTGCCACAAGGTCAGCCTGCTGCCGATCAAGCAGGGCAGTGCGGTGGTCAAGCATGGGCAGAGCATCGGGGAAGCGGTGGCGCCGGTGGGCGCGGGCAGGCATGTCCACGTCCACAACCTGCGCAGCGCCCGGGCCAGGGCGGCGTCGTGAGCGGCGCCTTCCCCGCGGCGACGCGCGGCCGGCTGGCGGACCACGCCTACAACGTGCTGCTGCACAAGATCGTCACCGGGGAGTTCCGCGAAGGCGATCCGCTGCCCTCCGAGAACGGGCTGTGCGCCCTGTTCGGGATGTCCCGCCCGGTGGTGCGCGAAGCGTTGCAGCGGCTGCGGGACCAAGGCGTGATCCTGTCCCGCCGCGGCGCCGGCTCCTTTGTGCAGAAAAGCCCGCTGGAGGACGCTTCCTCCGCCCAGGTGATCCGCACGCAGCGCGCGATGCTGGAGAACCTGGAGTTCCGCGGCGCCATCGAGCCGCAGGCCGCGGCCCTGGCGGCCGAGCGCCGGCTCGACGCCGACCTGGACGGCATCCAGGAGGCGATCGACCGCTACGCCCGCGCGGCGCTCGAAGGCAGCCCGGCGGCGCACCTCGATTTCCGCTTCCACGCCGCGGTGGCCGGGGCCGCGCACAACCGGCGTTTCCTGGACGCGATCGGGGTCGTCGAGCAGGACATCTCGCACGGGGTGAACCTGTCGCGCTTCCTGTCGCGCTTCGCCCACCTGGAGCGCAGCCGCAGCGTGCTGGCCGACCACACGCGCATCCTTCTCGCGATCCGGCAGCGGCGGCCCGAGGAAGCACGCCGGGCCATGCGCGCGCACCTGGAGAACGCCCGGCTCCGGATGATCGAGGCGCAACCCGTGCTCGCCCAATCAGCCTAGCAGGATCAGCCCAGCAGGAAAGGACAGCGCCATGCCCGCCTACGTCATCAACGACATGGAGGTCACCGACCCCGAGTTGCTGGAGGAGTACAAGAAGCTTTCCCCGGCGACGGTGGAGCAGTTCGGCGGCCGGTTCCTGGCGCGCGGGGGCGCCCTTGGCGTGCTGGAAGGGGACTGGCGGCCGAAGCGGCTGGTGATCATCGAGTTCCCCGACCGGGGGCAGGCGGAAGCCTGGGCCAACTCGGCGGAATATGCGCCGGCCAAGCGCCTCCGCCAGCGCGCCTCGCGTTCCAACATCGTCGTCGTCGAGGGCGCGGCGCCCCCGCCGGCCGCAACGGAGAGCCACGCATGAGCCGGACCTACACCAAGCGCCTCGGCATCCTGAAGAAGCGCGAGGACATGACGCACGAGCAGTTCGTCCAGCACTGGATGGGCACGCACGCGACCCTGTGCAAGAAGCTGCCGGGCCTGCGCCGCTACTCGGTGAACCTGGTGGACCGCGAGCGCTTCAGCGCGTTCGGCTACGACGGCTTTTCCGAGCTGTGGTTCGATTCCGAGGAGGACCTGCACGCCGCGTTCGCAAGCCCCGAAGGCAAAACGCTGCTCGCCGACCTGCCGAACTTCACCTCGCAGATCGACCCGGTCATCTCGGTCGAAACGCAGATGCTCTGGCCTTGAGGCAGGGCTGGCCGGCATGACCCTGCGCCGGGTCGGGACGCAGCGGGACATCCTCGGCGAAAGCCCGGTCTGGGACGCGGACAGGCAGGCCCTGTTCTGGGTGGACATCCGCCGCCCGGCGCTGCGCCGCCTCGACGGGGCCAGCGGCACGGTGGAAACCCGCGCCATGCCGGACCTGGTCGGTTCGGTGGCGCTCGCGGGGAACGGCCTGCTGCTGGTCGCCTTCGCCGGCGAGGTGGCGCTCTACGACTGGGCCTCGTCGCGGTTCGAGACGGTGGCGACCCTGCCGGACCGTCCGCCGGGCCACCGCTTCAACGACGGGCGCTGCGACCGGCAGGGCCGCTTCTGGGTCGGCACCATGCACAACGACACCAGGGCGCCCGAGGGCACGCTGTTCCGGCTTGATGGCGCGGCGCTCGTGCCGGTGCGGACCGGCATCAGCATCCCGAACAGCCTGGCCTGGAGTCCGGGCGGGCGCACCATGTTCTTCGCCGATTCGCTGCGGCACGCGATCGAGGCGCTGCCCTACGATCCGGCGACCGGCACGCCGGGGGCGGGGCGCGACATCGCGCGCACCGAAAAGCCAGGCTTCCCGGACGGTTCGGCGGTCGATGAGGAAGGCTTCCTGTGGAACGCCGAGTTCAACGCCGCCCGCCTGGTCCGCTACGCGCCGGACGGGCGGATCGACCGCGTGGTGCCCACCCCGGTGGACCGGCCCACGAGCTGCGGCTTCGGCGGGCGGAACCTCGAAACCCTTTACGTCACCACCGCCAGCCAGGCGATGAGCGAGGCCGAATTGCGGAAAGCCCCCCTTGCCGGCGCGCTGCTGGCCTTCGAACCCGGCGTGCCCGGCCTGCCGGAGCCGGTCTGGAGGCCGGGAGCATGATCCGCGTCGCCCGTGTCGAGGCTTTCGCCTTCCGCGTGCCGATCGCGGCCCCGATCAAGGTCGCTTTCGGCACCTTCCGCGACCGCCCCGCCGTTTACGTCCGCGTCACCGACGAGGACGGCGCGGAAGGCTGGGGGGAGTGCTGGTGCAACTGGCCCGCAGTGGGCGCCGAGCACCGGGCGCGGCTCGCGGCCGATTTCGGCGAAAGGATCGTCGGCCAGCCCTTCGCCGAGCCTGGCGACGTGTTCCGGAGGCTGGGCGCCGAGCTGGACGTGCTGGTGCTGCAAACCGGCGAGGTCGGCCCGATCGCCCAGGCCCTGGCCGGAGTCGACATCGCGGTCTGGGACCTGTTCGCCAGGAGGCAGGGCGTCCCGCTCCATCGCCTGCTGCGCGACGAGGCGGTGGGCAGCGTCCCGGTCTATGCCACCGGCATCAACCCGGACGGGCCGGAGCGCTTCGCGCTGGCCCGGCGCGCGGAAGGGCACCGCGCGTTCAAGCTGAAGATCGGCTTCGGCGAGGCGCTCGACCACCGCAACGTCCGTGCGATGCGCGAGGCGCTGGGCGAGGAGGCGGAACTGATGGTGGACGCGAACCAGGCGCTCGACCTCGAAGGGGCGCTGCGCGTTTCCGACCTCCTCGCCCCTTTCGGCCTGCGCTGGCTGGAGGAGCCGCTGCGCATCGACCGGCCGGCGGCGGAGTGGGAGCGC
>CAXUIQ010000118.1:0-111 GCA_964250815.1 uncultured Acetobacteraceae bacterium | reverse complement strand
CTTCTGCCCGCACGTCTTCGGCGGCGGCGTCGCCCTGCTCGCCTCGCTCCACCTCCTTGCGGCGTCCGGCGGGGATGGCACGCTGGAATTCGACTGCCACCCCAACGCGGC
>CAXUIQ010000117.1:7089-9411 GCA_964250815.1 uncultured Acetobacteraceae bacterium | reverse complement strand
CAGTTATCTTCCGCCGTCACCCCCGCGCAGAACTCGGCCACCAGCCGGGCCGCGAGCGCCCGCCGGGTGGCGGCGTCGGGGAGCGTCGGGCGGGGCGGCCCCTGCGCCAGGTTCGGATAAGGGTCGTCCACGCCCGGCGGCGGCGGGCGCACCTCCGCGATCTTGCCGCCTTGCAGGCCGTGCCACCAATCGACCGGCGTATCCAGCGTGAGCCTGCTGTCGCTCATCCGCTCGACGCTGCTGGTGCACGCCGCCGTTCCCAGCAGCACTGCAAGCAGCGCAGGCCTTGGCCATCCATTGCGAAAGAGTGTCACTTGTCCCCCCAAGCCCGGAAGCCTAGGTTCGGCCCGGTCGCATCTCGCCATCGGCCGGCCCCGTCCCTTGTCTGCTGGCGACATGTAGCGCGCCACCGCGCCCGACGGAAAGGATACCCCAGCATGGACCCACGCGGCACGTCCCGGAATGCGCAACCGCCGTCCCACGCCATGGCCACGCCCGGATTCGCGCTCGGCAGCCCGCCCGCGCTCGGACGGTCGATGGCCGACATCGCCCAGCGTTCGCAACGCCTGGTGGCCGACTGGCTGCACCGCCAGGCCCGTGACGCGCCGGACCTGCACCCCTTGAACGTTGCGCACGCCTTCATGGAAATGACCGCCCAGCTCATGCGGGACCCGGCGGAGGTGACGCGGGCGCAGCTCGGGCTGTGGCAGGACTACATGACGCTGTGGCAGAACTCGACGCGGCGCATGTGGGGCATGAAGGCCGGCCCGGTGATCGAGGCGGACCCCAGGGACCGGCGGTTCGAGGACAGCGCCTGGAAGGAGGTCGAGGTCTTCGACTTCATCAAGCAGTCCTACCTGCTGACCGCTCGCTACGTGCAGGGCATCGTGGCCCGGGTGGACGGCCTCGACCCGAAGACGGCGCAGAAGGTCGATTTCTACTCGCGCCAGTTCATGGACGCGATCAGCCCGGCCAACTTCCTGATGACCAATCCCGAGGTGCTGCGCAAGACCGTGGAAACCGGGGGGGAGAACCTGCTGCGGGGATTGAGCAGCCTGCTGTCGGACCTGGAGCGCGGGCGCAGCAAGCTGACGACCAGGACGGCAGGCCTCCAGGCGTTCAGGATCGGCGAGGATGTCGCGGCGTCGCCGGGCAAGGTCGTGTTCCAGAACGACCTGGTGCAGCTCATCCAGTACTCGCCGACGACGCAGGCCGTGCTGAAGCGGCCGCTGCTGATCGTGCCGTCCTGGAGCCGCAAGTTCTATGTCCTCGACCTCCGCCCGCAGAACAGCTTCGTGCGCTGGGCCGTGGAGCAGGGCCATACCGTGTTCATGGTCAGTTGGGTGAACCCCGACGGGCGCTCGGCCGGGAAGGACTTCGAGGCCTACGTCGCCGAGGGCATCCTCGCGGCGCTGGACGCGATCGAGCGCGCGACGGGCGAGCGGGAGGTGAACGCCATCGGCTACTGCCAAGGCGGCACGCTGCTGGCCAGCGCGCTCGCCTGGATGGCCGCGGTCGGCGACGACCGGATCAAGTCGGCGACGTTCCTCGTCACCATGCTCGACTTCAAGGAAGCCGGCGAACTCGGCGTGTTCATCGACGAGGAGCAGTTGCGCACACTGGAGGACAAGGCCGAGCAGCGCGGCGCCCCTGACGACGGCGGCATGGCGGCGACCCTCAACATGCTGCGCGCAAACGACCTGATCTGGTCGTTCGTGGTCAACAGCTACATGCTCGGCCACGAGCCGTTCCCGTTCGACCTGCTGTACTGGAACAGCGACAGCAGCCGCGTGCCGGTTTCGATGCACCGGCTCTACCTGCGCTGGTTCTACCAGGACAACCTGCTTCGCGAACCCGGCGGCATCGAGATCATCGGGCAGCCGATCGACCTGGGCCGCATCAAGGCGCCGTCGTACTTCCTCTCGACCCGCGAGGACCACATCGCGCCATGGAAAAGCGCCTACGGCGGGATGCGGCTCCTGGGCGGGCCGGGCCGGTTCGTGCTCGCCGGAAGCGGCCACGTCGCCGGCGTGGTCAACCCGCCGCAGGGCGGCAGGCACAGCTACTGGACCAACGCCGAGTGCCCGGCCGACCCGGCGGCATGGCTGGCGGGCGCGACGGAGATCGCCGGAAGCTGGTGGCCCGACTGGCAACGCTGGGTCGCGGCGCTGGACAACACGCACGTGCCGGCCCGCGTGCCCGGCGGCGGCCTGCCCGCGACGGAGGACGCGCCGGGCAGCTACGTCAGGGCGTGGGGGGCCGGGGCCTTGCGCCGGGGGGCGGGGGGGGGGCACGGGGCGGGGCCCGGGGCGGGGGCGGGCC
>CAXUIQ010000117.1:0-7079 GCA_964250815.1 uncultured Acetobacteraceae bacterium | reverse complement strand
GGACAAGGAGCCTGGCCCGGCGCCGCGTCCGTCAGTGCGCCAGGCCGCCCACCACCTCGTCCGTCATCTTCTTCGCGTCGCCGAACAGCATCATCGTGTTCGGGCGGAAGAACAGTTCGTTGTCCACGCCCGCGTAGCCCGACGCCATGCTGCGCTTGATGAACAAGACGGTCTTCGCCTTGTCCACGTCCAGGATCGGCATGCCATAGATCGGCGACTTGGGATCGGTCTTGGCGGACGGGTTGGTCACGTCGTTGGCGCCGATCACGTAAACCACGTCGGCGGTGCTGAACTCGCTGTTGATCTGCTCCAGCTCGAACACCTCGTCATAGGGGACGTTGGCTTCGGCGAGCAGCACGTTCATGTGGCCGGGCATGCGGCCGGCGACGGGATGGATGGCGTACTTCACCTCCACGCCCTCCTTCTTCAGCGTGTCGGCCATCTCGCGCAAGGAATGCTGCGCCTGCGCCACCGCCATGCCATAGCCCGGCACGATGATGACCTTGGAGGCGTTCTTCATGATGAAGGCCGCGTCGTCCGCGTTGCCGGCGCGCACCGAGCGGTCGGCATGTGCCGGGTCCGCCGCCGCAGCACCCCCCGTGTCGGTGCCCCAGCCGCCCAGCAGCACGTTGAGGATGCTGCGGTTCATGCCCTTGCACATGATGTACGACAGGATCGCGCCCGAAGCGCCGACCAGCGCGCCGGTGATGATGAGGGCGAGGTTCTGGATGGTGAAGCCGATGCCGCAGGCCGCCCAGCCGGAGTAGCTGTTCAGCATGGACACCACGACCGGCATGTCCGCGCCGCCGATCGGGATGATGATGAGGAAACCCAGGCCCAGCGCCAGCAGCGCCAGCAGCCAGAACAGCGGCTGGCTCGCGGTGAGGACGAAGGTGACGACCAGCGCCAGCAGCACGATGCCGAGCAGCAGGTTGAGCTGGTGCTGCCGGGCGAACAGGATCGGTGCGCCCTTCATGATGCCTTGCAGCTTGGCGAAAGCGATCAGCGAGCCGGAGAAGGTGACGGCGCCGATCACCAGGCCGAGCGACATCTCGATCAGCGACTGCGTGTGGATGGCGCCGGGCACGCCGATGCCGAAGGACTGCGGCGCGTTCAGGGCGGAAGCGGCGACGAACACCGCGGCCAAGCCCACCAGCGAGTGGAAGGCCGCGACCAGTTGCGGCAGCGCCGTCATCTGGATGCGCCGCGCGACGACGACGCCCACCGCGCCGCCGATCAGGATGGCGACCGCGATCAGCAGGAAGCCCGAGCCGGCCATGCCGCGCTGCAACAGCGTCGCGACTACGGCGATGCCCATGCCGACCATGCCGAACAGGTTGCCTTGCCGCGACGTGACCGGGCTGGACAGCCCGCGCAGCGCCAGCACGAACAGGACGGCGGCGACGAGGTAGGCGAGAGAGGTCAGGGAGGCGCTCATGCTACTTGCGCACCAGCGGCTTCTTCGACTGGAACATCGACAGCATCCGCTGGGTCACGACGAAGCCGCCGAAGATGTTGACGCTGGCCAGCAGCACCGCGAGGAACCCGAAGGCGCGCGCCCAGGCGCTGTCCGACAGCCCGACCGCCAGCATGGCGCCGACGACGATCACGGAGGAAATGGCGTTTGTCACGCCCATCAGCGGCGAGTGCAGCGCGGGCGTCACGTTCCACACGACGTAGTAGCCGACGAAGCAGGCCATCAGGAAGATGGCCAGCAGGAAGATGAACGGCTCCACCGCCGTCGCCACCGGCTCCAGCCCGGCGCTCGCACCGCGCAACTGGTCCGCCAAGGACGCGGCGCGCTCGGCGATCCGAACGGCCTCGTCCGCATATGAATTCGGGTTCATGGAGCCTCTCTATGCCGCCGTGGCGGCCTTGAATTGGTCATGGACGACCTGGCCGCCGCGGGTCAGCAGCACGCCGCGCACGATCTCGTCGCTGTCGGGCAGCGCCGGCGCCTTCGCCGCCTTGTCCCAGAACGTGGTCAGGAAGGTCAGCAGGTTGCGGGCGTAGAGCGAGCTGGCCGCGACCGGGATGCGACCGGGCCAGTTGGTCCAGCCCAGGATCTTGACCCCGTGGCCGGTGGTCTTGATCTGCCCGGCGACCGTCGCGGCGCAGTTGCCGCCGGCCTCCGCCGCGAGGTCCACGACCACGCTGCCGGGGCGCATGGCATCGACCATCGGCTGGCTCACGATCACCGGCGCGCGGCGGCCCATCACCAGCGCCGTGCAGACCACCATGTCGTTCTTCGCGACCGTGGCCGCCATCAGCTCGGCCTGCTTCTGGCGGAACGCCTCGCTCATCTCCTTGGCGTAGGCGCCGGTCTGGCCCGCGGTTTCCGCGTCCTCCACGCCGACGTAGGACGCGCCGAGCGACTTGATCTCCTCCTTGGCGGCCGGGCGCACGTCGGTCGCGGACACGATGGCCCCGAGCCGCCGGGCCGTCGCGATGGCCTGCAGCCCGGCGACGCCGGCGCCGATCACGAACACCCGCGCCGGCGGCACGGTGCCGGCGGCGGTCATCATCATGGGAAAGCCGCGGTCGAACGCCGCCGCCCCTTCGATCACCGCGCGGTAGCCGGCGAGGTTCGCCTGGCTGCTCAGGATGTCCATGCTCTGCGCGCGGGTGATGCGCGGCAGCAGCTCCATGGCGCAAACGTCGATCCCCGCCGCGGCCAGCGAGGGGACCAGCGACGGGTCGCCGAACGCCCCGCTGGTTGCCACCAGCAACGCGCCGCGCGGGATCATCGCCCGGACTTCGGGCGGGGGCATCTGCACCGCGAACACGACGCCCGCACCCGCGAGCGCCGCGGCGGCGTCGGGCACGACCTCGGCGCCCGCCGCCTGGTACTCCGGGTCGAGCATGGCGCTTGCCTGGCCGGCGCCCGCCTCGACCGCCACGTCCAGGCCGAGCGCCACGAGCCTCTTCACCGTGTCCGGCGTTGCCGCCACCCGCGTTTCGGCGGCGGCTCGTTCTTTCAGCACGGCTAGGCGCATGCGACGTTCCTCGGTTCTTGAGGCCCAAGATGCCCCGCGCCGCCGGGCAGTGGCAAGACCCTCAATGCCGGGAGATGGGGTGCCGGGGAGCTACGTGCTGGGCGGCACGCCCGCCTCCAGCAGCGCCGCCGCCTGCCGCTTGGCGACGGCTTCCGTGTTGAAGTCGTCCACCAGCTCATGGAACAGCCGGTACCAGTTCTGCTCGGCGCGCAGCCGGAGGAACACGCTGCCCAGGCCCAGCGCCGAGCGGTCCATCAGCACGAATTCCCGCGGCGGACGCACGCCGCCCGTTTCCTTCAAACCAGCGTGAACCTTCTCCGCCACGCTGCGGCCGTACTGCGGGTCGTCGTTGTCCTGGATGAGCCGCACCCGGTCCTGCAGCAACGGCTCGTACACGAAGGCCGCCCATTGGTTCAGCATGGCGACCTGCGCCTTGGACAGGTTCTCGAAGCCCCATCCCTCGTAGGCGAACACCGCCCGCGCGTCGTCCCCGTCCTGGATGGCGTGGTACAGGTCGATGACGCCCTGGACGAACTTGGGCGGGAACACCCGGATCGCGCCGAAGTCGAGCAGGTTGAGGCCCTCGTCCGCCCGGACCTGGTAGTTGCCCAGATGCGGGTCGCCGTGGATCACGCCGTAGCGGTAGAACGGCACGTACCAGGCGCGGAACATGGCCTTCGCGATGTGGTTGCGCACCTCCAGCGGCGGGTCCTCGTCGATCCGCTGCTGCATCGGCTTGCCCGGCAGCCAGGTCATCGTCAGCAGCCGCGGCGTCGTGTAGCCGTCGATGGCCCTGGGCACGCTGACCAGCGGCTCGTCGTGCAGCATCAGGTCGTAGAGCCGCATCTGCGCGGCTTCCCGCAGGTAGTCCAGCTCCTCCCGCAGGCGCTCGGCGATCTCCGTGTAGATGTCGTCGCCCTGGATTGTGGCGTCGATCCGCTTGAACACGTTCATCGCGAGCCGGAGCTGCCGCAGGTCGGCGTCCACCGTGCTCGGCATGTCCGGGTACTGCAGCTTGCAGGCCACGTCCGTGCCGTCCGGCAGCGTCGCGCGGTGGACCTGGCCCAGGCTCGCCGCCGCCGCCGCTTCTTGGCCGAAGCTCTTGAACTTGCCCTGCCAGTCCGGCCCCAGCTCGCCGGCCATGCGGCGGCGCACGAAGGACCAGCCCATGGACGGCGCGTTGGCCTGCAACTGCGCCAGCTCCTGCGCGTACTCGTCCGGCAGCGCGTCGGGGATGGTGGACAGGATCTGCGCGACCTTCATCAGCGGACCCTTGAGGCCGCCGATGATGCTCTTGAGGTCCTCGGCATGGGAGGCGCGGTCGGTCTTGAGGCCGAACACCTTTTCGCCCGCCACCCGTGCGGCGATGCCGCCCACGGCGCCGGAGGTCCGGGCGAAGCGCCTCAGCTCGCCAAGCAGGTTCGGGCGGCTCGCGTCAGGCATCATGCGGCCTCCAGCTCGTCGATGAACCCGCTGATGATGTCGAGGCCGCGGCGCCAGAACGCCGGGTCGGAAGCGTCGAGGCCGAACGGCGCCAGCAGCTCCTTGTGCCGCTTCGTGCCCCCGGCGCGCAGCATGTCCAAGTACTTCTGCTCGAACCCCGGGTGCCCGCCCTGGAACACGCTGTAGAGCGCGTTCACCAGGCAGTCGCCGAAGGCATAGGCATAGACGTAGAACGGCGAATGGATGAAGTGCGGCACGTAGGCCCAGTACACGCTGTATTCCGGCGTGAAGTGGAAGGCCGGCCCGAGGCTCTCGGTTTGCACCTTGATCCACAGCTCGCCGATCCGCTCCGGCACGACCTCGCCCGACCGGCGCTCGTCGTGCAGCAGCGTCTCGAACTGGTAGAACGCGGTCTGCCGCACCACCGTGTTGAGCATGTCCTCGACCTTGCCCGCCAGCATGATGCGGCGGCGCTTCGGGTCCGTCTCGGCCGCCAGCAGCGCACGGAAGGTCATCATCTCGCCGAACACGCTTGCGGTCTCGGCCAGCGTCAGCGGCGTGCCGGACATGAGGTATCCGTTCTTCGCCGCCAGCACCTGGTGCACGCCGTGGCCCAGCTCGTGCGCCAGCGTCATCACGTCCCGCGTCTTGCCGTGGTAGTTCAGCAGCAGGTAGGGATGCGCCGAGGGCACGGTGGGATGGGCGAACGCGCCGCCCGCCTTGCCGTCCCGCAGCACGGCGTCGATCCAGGGCCGGTCGAAGAAGCGCCGCCCGACGGCGCCCAGCTCCTCCGAGAAGCCGCTGTAGGCCGACAGCACCCGGTCCCTCGCCTCGCCCCAGGCGATCGGGCGGTCGCTGTCGTCCGGCAGCGGCGCGTTGCGGTCCCAATGCTCCAGCTTCTCCAGGCCGAGCCACTTGGCCTTGAGCGCGTAGTAGCGGTGCGACAGCCGGGGGTAGTCCGCCGACACCGCCGTGCTGAGCGCGTCCACCACCTCGTCCTCCACCATGTTGGCGCGGTTGCGCGCGCTGGTGGGGCGCGGGTAGCGGCGCCAGGTGTCGATGATCTCCTTGTCCTTGGCAAGCGTGTTCGTCACGAGCGAGAACAGCCGCAGGTTGCGCCCGAACACCTCGCCGATGGACGCCGCCGCATCGGCCCGCACCGAGCGGTCGCGGTCGGACAGCTTGTTCAGCGCGGCGCTGACCGTGAGGCTCTCGCCGCGCACCGGGATGCGCAGCGCCGCGATCGTCTCGTCGAACAGGCGGCTCCAGGCGCTGCGGCCCGTGACCTCCTTCTCGTGCAGCAGCTTCTCCAGCTTGTCGTCGAGCTGGTGCGGGCGGAACACCCGCAGGTCGCGCAGGAACGGCGCGTAGCGCGCGAGCGCCGGGTCGGCCAGCTTGGCAGCAAGGTCGGCCTCCCCCATCCGGTTCAGCTCAAGCGACAGGAACAGCAGGTGCGAGCTGATGGCCGTCACCCGCTCGTTGACGGACTGGTAGAACTTGGCGATGCCTGGATCGAGGCTGTCGGTGCTGAACTGGAGCTGGGCGTAGGACATCAGCCGGCCGAGCACCTCCTCGATCCGCTCGTACTCGGCGATGGCGGACGCCAGCGCCGCGCCCGTCATCTCGGCCAGCTTGCCCGCATGGGCTTCGGCGAAGCCGCGGGCCGCGGCGTCGGCGGCGGCGAGGTCGGTCTCGACCGCGGCGCTGTCGCGGCCGGGGTAGAGGTCGGACAGGTCCCATTCCGGCAGGTTGGGGGCGGCGCTCCCGCCGGCGTCCGGGGCACGCACGCGAGCGGCCCCGCGTGAGCCGGTGGTCGGGGCGGTGTCGCGCATCGGCTTGATGTCCTGTCCTGCTGCCTGCACCTTGCATGTAAGGTTGTAAGGAGCGGCGTCAAAGGGTTGCGATGACCGGCAAGCGCGTTCACCTGCTGGGCTCGGTCCCGATCGACACCGCCCCCGGCCTCGAGATCGGCCCGCTCACCGCACCCATTGTGCTCAAACGGGAGGGCCCGATCCGCTACGTCGACTACCTTCCCACCGCCGAACTCCGCGCCAGCCAGCACGATCCGTCCGTGGTGCTGGCCGACATCGTGGACGTCGACATCGTTTGGGGGGAGCGCCCGTTACGCGAGCTGGCCGGCGGGCCTGTGGCGTACGTGCTGGCGAGCCACGTCATCGAGCACGTGCCGGACCTGATCGGCTGGCTGCTGGAAGTGCACGACACGCTCGTGCCGGGCGGCACGCTCGGCCTCGCCATCCCCGACCGACGCTTCACCTTCGACCTGTGGCGGCGCGAGAGCACCTTGGCCGAGATGGTGGAGGCTCACCTGCTGCGCTATCGCCGGCCGTCCGTGCGGCAGGTGTTCGACGCGGCTTCGCTCGCCGTGCCGGTGAACGCCGCCGTCGCCTGGCGATCCGACGTCCAGGAAGCCCCGCCGCCATCGGGCAGGCTCCAGGAAGCGTTCGCGTTGGCGCGGAGTCTCGTCGCCGAGCCGCGCCACATCGACGCGCATTGCTGGGTGTTCACCCCGGCGAGCTTCCTCGACACGGCGGAGGCGCTGCTCCGGCTGGGGCTGTTCCCGTTCGCCATCGCGCTGTTCCGCCCCACCGAGACCGGTGAGCTGGAATTTCTGGTCCGGCT
>CAXUIQ010000116.1:0-9420 GCA_964250815.1 uncultured Acetobacteraceae bacterium | reverse complement strand
TCGGCGACGCGCGGCAACCAGATCAAGGCGGCCTCGATGCTGGGCCTCAACCGCAACACGCTGCGGAAAAAGATCCGCGACCTGGACATCCCGGTCGTGCGCGGGATCGGCTGAGGGTGAGCGCGTCCAGCGCACGTTCGGCGCTCCGGGCGGCAGCGGGGCCGCCGCGCCGTTCGCTGCTGCGGCGGATGACGGACGCGCTGCTGGGCAAGGTCGTCACGCTGCTGCTGGCGGCGTTCGCGCTGGCCCTGGGCATCTCGACCTTCGTGATGCTGTCGGGCGGCGTGCGGCTGACGCCGAACCTGACGTTCGCGCTGGTCCTGTCGAACCTTTCCGTGCTGCTGCTGCTGGGCGCGGTGCTGGCCGGGCGGCTCACCCGGATTTGGGTGGAGCAGCGCCGCGGATCGGCCGGGTCGCGCCTGCACGTCCGGCTGGTGCTGCTGTTCAGCGTCGTGGCCGTCACCCCGGCCATCGTCGTGGCCGTGTTCGCGACCGCGTTCTTCAACCTGGGCATCCAGTCCTGGTTCAACGACTCCGTCCGCATCGCGCTGAACGAGGGCCTGGAAGCGTCGCGCGGCTACCTGGAGGAGCACCGCAACAACATCCGGGCCGACGCGCTCGGCATGGCCAACGACATCGCCCGCGACGGGCAGTTCGTGCCGAGCGATCCCTACGCCCTCCTCCAAAGCCTGCAAACCCAGACGGTGCTGCGCGGCTTGACCGAGGCGGTCATCTACGACCCGGCGACCGGCGAGGTGCAAGCGGGCGTCGGCCCGGCGTCGGGTTTCGGCGTGAGGCAGCCGCCACCGGAAGCGACGGAACAGGCCAAGAACGGCGACGTCGCGGTGCTGGGGTCGCCTGACGACGACCAGGTGCGGGCCGTGGTCCAGCTCAACCTCACTCGGTTCGACAAGCCGACGAACTTGATGCTGCTGATTGGCCGCCCGGTCGATGTGCAGATCCTCGACCACATGGCGCGGACCGAGCGCGCGGTCGCCGAGTACAAGCAGCTCGACGAGAACCGGTCCGGGCTGCAGGTGACGTTCGCGCTGATCTTCGCCCTGGTGGCACTTCTGGTGCTGTGCGCCGCCGTGCTGATCGGGCTGGTGCTCGCCAACCAGATCGCGCGGCCGGTCGGGCGGCTTATCCTCGCGGCCGAGCGGGTCCGGGCGGGCGATCTGTCGGTGCGGGTGCCGGAAATCCAGAGCGAGGACGACGTGGCCGGGCTGTCCCGCGCGTTCAACCGCATGACCGGGCAGCTCGCGTCGCAACGGACGGAGCTGATGGACGCCTACAGCCAGATCGACGGGCGGCGGCGGTTCACGGAGACGGTGCTGGCGGGCGTGTCCGCAGGCGTCATCGGGCTGGATGCGTCCGCCAACGTCGAGTTGCCGAACCGCGCGGCGAGCGAGCTGGTCGGCATGGACCTGATGGCGGCGATCGGCCTGCCGCTGGGCCACGTGGTGCCGGAGTTCGCGCCCTTGCTGGACCAGGCGGCCGGCCAGCCGGAGCGCGCGCTGACCGCCGAGGTGCAGATCGGCCCGCCCTCGCGCCGCCGCACCTTGCTGGTGCGGATCGGCACCGACCTGCACGGCGGGCGGCCGGACGGCTACGTCGTGACCTTCGACGACATCACCGAGCTGCAATCGGCCCAGCGCAAGGCCGCCTGGGCGGACGTCGCCCGACGCATCGCCCATGAGATCAAGAACCCGCTGACCCCGATCCAGCTTTCGGCGGAGCGGCTGAAACGGCGCTTCACCAAGGAGATCACGTCGGACCCCGAGACGTTCGCGCAGTGCGCCGACACCATCGTGCGCCACGTCGGCGACATCGGCCGCATGGTGGACGAGTTCTCGGCCTTTGCCCGCATGCCGCAGCCGGTGCTGCGGCCCGAGGACGTGGGCCGCATCGCGCGGGAGGCGCTGGTTCTGCAGCGCAGCGCCCGGCCGGAGATCGTTTGGTCCACCGACATCCCGGAGCGCGGGCCGATGGCGCTGTGCGACCGCCGGCTGGTCGGCCAGGCGCTGACCAACCTGCTGCAGAACGCCGCCGATGCCGTCGCCATGCGCCCGCGTGCTGCCTCCGAGCCGGCCGGGCACATCGGCCTGTCCGTCCGCGCGGATGGCGGCGCGGTGGTGGTGGAGGTGCGCGACGACGGGGTGGGGTTCCCGGACGGGGACCGCGAGCGGCTCACCGAGCCGTATGTCACGCATAAGCCAAAGGGCACTGGGCTGGGCTTGGCGATCGTGAAGAAGATCATGGAGGACCATGGCGGCAGCCTTGCGCTGGACGACCGCACCGACGGGCCTGGTGCGGCCGCCACGCTGTCCCTGCCGCTCTTGGTGGCCGAACCAGTGAAGGCTTAGCAATGGCGCACGAGATCCTGATCGTCGATGACGAACCCGACATCCGCATGCTGATCGAGGGCATCCTCGAAGACGAAGGCTACACGGTTCGGCAGGCCGGCGACTCCGATGCGGCGCTTGCGGCCTTCCGGATGCGCCGCCCTTCGCTGGTGATCCTCGACATCTGGCTGCAAGGGTCGCGGCTCGACGGCCTCGGCATCCTGAAGGCGCTGCTGACCGAGGAGCCGCATGTCCCCGTCGTGATGATCTCCGGCCACGGCACCATCGAGACGGCGGTGGCGGCGATCCAGCTTGGCGCCTACGACTTCATCGAAAAGCCTTTCAAGTCGGATCGGCTGCTGCTGATCATCCGCCGGGCGCTGGAAGCGGCGCGGCTGGCGCAGGAAAATGCGGAGCTTCGATTGCGCGCCGGGTTCGAATCGAACCTCACGGGCCACAGCGCCGCGATCACGGCGCTTCGCGCCGCCGTGGAGCGGGTGGCGCCGACCGGCTCCCGCGTGCTGATCAGCGGACCCGCCGGGTCCGGCAAGGAGGTGGCGGCGCGGATGGTCCACATACGCTCGCGCCGGGCGGACGGGCCGTTCGTCGCGCTGAACTGCGCCACGCTGAACCCGGCCCGCTTCGAGGAGGAGCTGTTCGGCGTGGAGGCCGGCGCCGACCCCGTGGCCGCGCCGCGCCGCGCCGGCGTGCTGGAACGCGCGCACGGGGGGACGCTGCTGCTCGACGAGGTGTCGGACATGCCGCTGGAAACCCAGGGCAAGATCGTGCGCGCCCTGCAGGACCAGACGTTCGAGCGGCTGGGCGGCTCCTTCCGCGTGAAGGTCGATGTGCGCGTGCTGGCCACCACCAACCGGGACTTGCAGGCGGAGATCGCCAACGCGCGGTTCCGCGAGGATCTGTACTACCGCCTCGCCGTGGTGCCGATCCGCATGCCGAGCCTGAAGGAGCGGCGGGAGGACGTGCCGGAACTCGCCCGCTACTTCCTAGAACGCTCGGCCGAAACGTCCGGGATGCCCGGGCGCGAGCTTTCGACCGATGCGCTCACGGCGCTGCAAGCCTATGACTGGCCCGGCAATGTCCGCCAGCTCCGCAACCTCATGGACTGGCTGCTGATCATGGCGCCGGGCACCGCGAGCGACAGCATCCGGGCGGAGATGCTGCCCGCAGAAATCAGCCAGGGCGCCCCGGCGCTGCTGAACTTCGATCCCAGCGCCGACCTGATGGGCCTGCCGCTGCGGGAAGCGCGGGATCTGTTCGAGACGCAGTACCTGCAGGCGCAACTGCTGCGGTTCGGCGGCAACATCAGCCGCACCGCCGGGTTCGTCGGCATGGAGCGCAGCGCGCTGCACCGCAAGCTGAAGCAGTTGGGCGTCAACTCCGACGACCGCGGCGCCGCGTGAGCCGGATCGCCTACGTCAACGGGCGCTACCTGCCGCAGCGCCACGCCTGCGTGAACGTGGAGGACCGCGGCTACCAGTTCGCCGACGGGATCTACGAGGTCGTCCACCTCCATCGCGGCCGGTTCATCGACGGCGACCGCCACCTGGCGCGGCTGGAACGATCCCTGGCCGAGGTGCGGATCGCGATGCCCATGGGGCAGCAAGCCCTGCTCCGCGTGCTGGTCGAGGTCGCGCGGCGCAACCGGGTCGCGGATGGATTGCTCTACATGCAGGTGACGCGCGGCGTCGCCCGGCGCGACCACGCTTTTCCCGTGCCCGGCGTCAAGCCGGCCCTCGTGGTGACGGTGCGCCGCATCCCGCCCTATCCCGCCGACATCGAGCGCTGGACGGCGCGCGCCATCACCTACCCTGACCAGCGCTGGGCGCGGTGCGACATTAAATCGACGGGCCTGCTGCCCAACGTGCTGGCCCGGCAAGCAGCGGCCGAGCAAGGGGCGGCCGAGGCCATCCTGATCGACGCGTCCGGCGCCGTGACGGAAGGGGCCGCGACGACCCTGTGGATCGTGGATGCCGCGGGCCTGCTGCGCACCCGGCACCTGGACAGTGGCATCCTGCCGGGCTGCACCCGCGGCGCGCTGCTGGCGCTCATGGGGGACGCGGGCATCGCGTTTGCCGAGCAGGCGTTCAGCGAGGCCGAGTTGCGCACGGCGCAGGAAGCGTTCCTGACCAGCGCCACCAGCTTCGTGAAGCCCATCCTGGCGATCGACGGCCAGCCGGTCGGCGAAGGGCAGGTTGGCCCGACCACTCGCAAGTTGTTCGCGTTGTTCGCACGCCACGTCCACGGCACGTCCAACGCCGCCTAGGGTTGTTTCGGCGGACGACGTTGCTAGGTTTGTGTGGCCGGTCCATATCCGGATTTGCGGCAGCACCCTTGTGGCATCCGGCACCCGGCCGGGGCCACACAACAAATAGGACACGAACGTGGCCACTGAGAAATCGCAGAATGTTCAAGATGTTTTCTTGAACCATGTGCGCAAGTCCAAAACTCCAGTTACTGTTTTCCTGGTCAACGGCGTCAAGCTGCAAGGCATCATTACTTGGTTCGACAACTTCTCGGTCCTGTTGCGCCGGGATGGCCATACGCAGCTCGTCTATAAGCATGCGATCAGCACCGTGATGCCGGGCGCGCCGATCCAGCTTTTCGACGCCAGCAAGGTCGAAGCCGCGGCGCAGGAGGCAGGCCCTGGCAGCAGCGCCGTCTGACACCGCCACCGCGCCGACCCGCGCGGCGGTGGTCCTGCCCTGGGAGAAGCCGTCCCGGCAGGACGCCTCCCGCGCGGCGGAAGCGCAGTTGGCCGAGGCGGTGGGGTTGGCCGCGTCGATCGGGCTGGTGGTGGTCCACACCACCATCCCGCCGCTGCGCACCCGGCGCTCGGCGACGCTGCTGGGCCAAGGCCAGGTCGCGACCATCGGCGAGGCGGTCCAGGCCGAGGGGGTCGCCGTCGCGGTCGTGGACGCGCAGCTCAGCCCGGTGCAGCAGCGCAACCTGGAACGCGCTTGGGAATGCAAGGTCATCGACCGCACCGGCCTGATCCTGGACATCTTCGGGGAGCGTGCGCGCACCAAGGAAGGCGCCCTGCAAGTCGAGCTTGCGCACCTTGAGTACCAGCGCAGCCGCCTCGTCCGGTCCTGGACCCACCTGGAACGGCAGCGCGGCGGCTTCGGCTTCCTGGGCGGCCCCGGCGAGACGCAGATCGAGGCCGACCGGCGGCTGATCGGCGACCGCATCGTGCGGGTCAAGAAGGAGCTGGAGCAGGTCCGGCGCACCCGCGGCCTGCACCGCAGCGCCCGAAGCCGAGTGCCCTATCCCATCGTCGCCCTGGTCGGCTACACCAACGCCGGCAAGAGCACGCTGTTCAACACCCTGACCGGCGCCGAGGTGCACGTGCAGGACCAGCTTTTCGCGACGCTCGATCCGACCATGCGCGGCCTGCGGCTGCCGTCGCACCGCCGGGTGATCCTGTCGGACACCGTGGGCTTCATCAGCGACCTGCCGACCGAGCTGGTGGCGGCGTTCCGGGCGACGCTGGAGGAAGTGAGCGAGGCAGACATCATCCTGCACGTGCGCGACGTCGCCCACCCGGACAGCGCGGCGCAGCGCGCCGACGTGGTCGGCGTGCTGGACGGCATGGTGAAAGACGGCGTGCTGGATGCCGATTGGCCGTCCCGGACCATCGAGGTGCTGAACAAGGCGGACCTGATGGGCGGCGTCGAGGCCGTGCCGGCCCGGGACGGCTGCATTGCCGTCTCCGCCATCACCAGAGAAGGCCTGCCCGCGTTGTGCCGCAGGATCGACGACCGGATTTCGGCAGGCATGGAGGTCGCCGACTACCACCTCCCGGCCTCCGACGGCGCGCGGATGGCTTGGCTCTACGAGCACGGCGAGGTCATGGAGCGGCGGGACGAGGAGGACGGCGTCCACATGGTGGTCCGCATGCTCGCCGCCGACCGGGCACGGTTCGAGCGCGGCGCTTGAGCGCCGCCTGGGAATGGGCCGAGGTTGTGCAGCTCGTCCGGGCCGTGGCCCGCGCCGAGGTCATGCCGCGGTTCCGCAACCTGGGGCCCGGCGACGTTCAAGCGAAAACCGGGCCGCTCGACCTCGTGACGGCAGCCGACGAGCAGGCCGAGCTGCGGCTGGCCACAGGCTTGGGCCGGCTGTTCCCCGGCTGCGTCGTGGTGGGCGAAGAGGCTGCGTCACGCAACCCGGCGCTGCTGGCTGCGGTGGCCGATGCGGAACTCTGCTTCGTGGTGGACCCGGTGGACGGGACGGCGAACTTCTGCGCCGGGCTGCCGCTGTTCGGCACGATGGTGGCGGCCGGGCGCCGGGGCGCGGGGGTGGGCGCGGTGATCCACGATCCCGGCGGCGACGACACGGCATGGGCCGCGGCGGGGCAGGGGGCTTGGCTGGAACGCGCAGCGGGGGAGCGGTCCGCCTTGCGCGTCGCGGCGCCCGTGCCGCTCGCCACCATGGCCGGCGCCGTCTCGTGGAAGTACATGCCGGAGCCGCTGCAATCCCTGGTGTGCCGCAACCTGCCGCGGCTCGGGGCGGCATGGGACTACCGCTGCGCCGCGCACCAATACCGGATGCTGGCGGCAGGGCATTGCCATTTCAGCATCTACCACCGGCTGCTGCCATGGGACCACGCGGCGGGGTGGCTGCTGCACCGGGAGGCCGGCGGCTGGTCGGCGCGTTTCGACGGCACGCCCTACAGCCCGGCGCAAACCACCGGCGGCCTGATCTGCGCGCCCGACGAGGCGAGCTGGCGGGCGCTCCGGTCGGCCTTGTTCGAGGGCTGAGCTATTCGAGCCGCTTCACCGCGGCCCAATGCGACTCCATCGCGTCCAGCGTCGCATCGGCCGGGCTTCGTCCCTCCTCCGCCAAGCGTTGCTCGACCGCATTGAAGCGGCGGGTGAACTTCGCATTGGCGGCGCGAAGGCAGGCTTCCGGGTCCAGGCCCAGCTTGCGCGCCAGGTTGGCGACGACGAACAGGATGTCGCCGACCTCATCCGCCAACCGGCCCGGATCGGCGCCGGGCAACTCGGCGCGGAGTTCCCGGACTTCCTCGTCGAGCTTGTCCAGCACGGCCGGCGCGTCCGGCCAGTCGAAGCCGACCCGGCCGGCGCGGCTGGTCAGCTTGCACGCGCGGGTCAGCGCGGGCAGGCCGGCGGACACCCCGGCCAGGACCCCCGTTTCGGCGCGGGCCAGGCGTTCCCGGGCCTTCTGGTCTTCCCAGCCCGGCGGCTGCACCGTGTCCGGGCCGGCGGGGAACACGTGGGGGTGGCGCCGGATCATCTTGTCCGCGATGGCGCGGGCCACGTCGGCGAAGGCGAATGCGCCGGCCTCCTCGGCCATCTGCGCATGGTAAACCACCTGGAACAGCAGATCCCCGAGTTCGTCGGGCAGTGCCGCCATGTCGCGCCGGGCAATGGCGTCGGCCACCTCGTAGGCTTCCTCGATGGTATATGGCGCAATCGTCTCGAAGCTCTGCGCCCGGTCCCACGGGCACCCCGAGTCGGGGTTCCGAAGCGCCGACATGACATGGAGCAGGCGGGCGATCTGTTCCTGCGCCTCGTCCGGCACGCGATCCGTCAAGCGGCGTCCGCCAGCCGCACTCCGCAGGCGTCGAACGTTTCGAACAAGCGGGCCGTGGCCTCCTCGCTCAGGCGCAGGTGCGGCGGGCGGATGTTCAGCCATGCGTCGTCCCCGGTGTGGCGGGCGACCAGCGCCTTCAGGCCGGGGATCAATGCGGCCGATGTCACGGCCCGGCGGAGCGCGGTCAGGACCTCCTGCGCCGCGACCCCGGCATCGCCGTTCCAGCCCGCATAAACCTGCGCATTCACGGCGGAGGTCACGTTGCTGGCAGCCGAGATCGAACCGGCGCCGCCGGCCTGCAAGAGTTGGTGCAAGTGGCTGTCGTCCCCGCAATACACCTCGAATCCGTCTCGCGCAAAGTGTTCGACATAGGCCCGGGTGTTGGCGAAATCGCCGCTGCTGTCCTTGATGCCCTTGATCGCGTGGGGATAGGCGTGCAGCAGGCGGCCGACCAGCGCCAATGTGAACGGCACCGCGGACTGTGCGGGGAAGTGGTAGAGATAGATCTGCGCTCCGCCGCCAGTGCGTTGGACGACCTCGCTGAACCAGGCGAACAGGCCGTCCTCGCTCGGGTTCTTGTAGAAGAACGGCGGCAGGACAAGCACGCCGGGGCAGCCGAGGTTGGCCGCGTGCCGCGCCAGCAGCACCGTGTCGGTCAGGGCCGGCGTGCCGACGCCGGGCAGCAGGCGCGCCGCCGGGATGCCGCGCTCGACCAGGCCCTCCAGCACCGCGATGCGCTCGGACACGCCGAGCGAGTTGGCCTCGCCCGTCGTGCCCAGCACGGCCAGCCCGTTGCAGCCATGGGCCAGCAGCCAGCGGCAATGGGCGGCCATGCGGTCCAAGTCGATCGACAGATCCGCGCGCATCGCCGTCAGCACGGCCGCGTTCACGCCGGCATAAAGGGTGCCCTCCATCATCCCGGCCTCTGCTTGACGCGGCGCGGCACGCGCGGCGACCGTCCGGGCCAGTCCACGACGTGGTGTTCGAGCGGCCCGGCCCGGCGCTCGTTCACCACCCGGCCGCGCACGGAAATGCCGGTCGTGTGCACGGTCTCGGGATCGCCGGACACCAGCGGGTGCCACCAGGCGAGGTCCTTGCCTTCGGCCAGGCGGCGGTAGGCGCAGGTGGGCGGCAGCCAGTCGATGTCGCCCAAGGCGTCGGGGGTCAGGGCGACGCAGTCGGGAACCTTGCTCTGCCGGTCCTCGTACTGGCTGCAGCGGCACGTCGTCCCGTCCAGCAGGCGGCAGGACACGTTGGTGAAGGAAAGCTCCTGCGTGTCGTCGTCGCGCAGCTTGTGCAGGCAGCACCGGCCGCAGCCGTCGCAAAGCGACTCCCACTGCGCCGTCGTCATCCGGTCAAGCGGCGTCGTCGTCCAGAAAGGCCGGTCCATGACGTGCAGCTTAGCCAGGCACGCGGGGAACGGGAAGGGCTACCGGCGCGGGGCGTCGAGCGGCTGCTGCTGGAGCGGCGCGGACCGCGGCGGCGGCTGCAACTGCACGGG
>CAXUIQ010000115.1:0-9432 GCA_964250815.1 uncultured Acetobacteraceae bacterium | reverse complement strand
GGCGCGCCGAAGTAGTAGTCGCTGACCGCCAGCGTCTTCTGGAACACCGTCTCGTTCGGCTCCTTGAGCAGCGCCATGACCACCGACATGGTGTGGCGGACGTAGTTGCGCCCCACTTGGTCGGAGCCGTTGGCCAGGCCCTTCGGATGCGCGTCGTTCGCCGACCGCAGCAGCAGCAGGGCGGAACTGAGCGCGCCGCAGGCGACCACGACGATGTCGGCCGAGTACTCCTCCGGCTGGTTGTCGCGGACCACGTGCACGGTGCGGACGCTGCGGCCCTGCGGGTCGGTTTCCAGCCGGGTCACGTAGGCGCCGGTCAGCAGGGTGAAGTTGGGATGTGCGGCCCTTGTGGGATCGACGCTGATCACCTGGGCGTCCGCCTTGGCGTTGATCGCGCAAGGGAAGCCGTCAAAGGCGTCGCAGCGGATGCAGGGGCTGTAGGTGGTGGCGCTGCCGTCCGGGTTCTGGTCGAGCTTGATGCCGAGCGGCAGGTGGAACGGGTGCAGCCCCTGGTCCTTCAGCACCTGCTCCAGTTGCTTGATGCGCGGCTCGTGCTGGACGGGCGGGTAGGCGTAAGGCGTGCTGGACCACGGCTCGTTCGGGTCCTCCCCACGCTGGCCGTGGACGTGGTAAAGTTCCTCCGCCTGGCCGTAGTACGGCTCGAACACGTCGTAGCCGAGCGGCCAGGCGGGCGAGATGCCGTCCTTGTGCCGCACCTCGCCGAAGTCCTGCTCCCGCAGGCGCAGCAGCGCCGAGCCGTACACCTTGGAGTTGCCGCCCACGAAGTAATGCAGGCCCGGGTGGAACTCCTGGCCGTCCCGGCCGTACCAGGTCTCCTTCGCCTGGTAGGTGGCGTCCACGAACACGGTCTTGGAGTCCCAGTTGGCGCGGGAGCGGGGCAGGTAGCCGCCGCGCTCCAGCATCAGGATGCGCTTGCCGGTGGGCGCCAGCCGCTGTGCCAGCGCGCCGCCGCCGGGTCCGCTGCCAATGACGATCAGGTCGTAGTGGCCGTTGGGCATGGGAGGGACCTTGCGGTTGCAGGGTTGGCGTCCCGCCGGCAACGGCGCGGGGCGGCGATGGTTCCGGGCCGGCACGGCCGACCGGAGCTGTGCCTCGCTGCCCTGCTGGTTGCCGGTCCGGAAACAACCCGGCTCCGCCCCGCGTGTTGCACTTGCGGCAACTCGAAGGGATGGCTGGCATGGTCCGCTTTGACGGAAAGGCTGCGGCGCTTGCGCTGGCCGCGGGCACCGCGTCCATGCTGCTGGCGGCCAGCATGGACTCCCGCCGCTCCATGCGGATGCGCCAAGGCCGGGGCGGACGCGCACGGCGGCACGCCATGCCGCCGCGCAAGGTGGTGGTGGTCGGCGCCGGGTTCGGCGGCTTGCAGGCGGCGCTCGGGCTGGCGCACCGGCCGGACGTCGATCTCACGCTGATCGACGCCCGCAACCACCACCTGTTCCAGCCCTTGCTATACCAGGTCGCGACCGCGGCGCTGTCGCCGGGGGACATCGCGGCGCCCGTCCGCGGCGTCATCCCGGCGTCGGAGCACACCCGCGTGCTGATGGCGGAGGTCACGGGCGTGGACACGCGGGCGCAGCGGGTGCTGACCGGCGACGGCGCCGTTCCCTACGACGAGCTGGTCATCGCCACCGGGTCGAAGCCCAGCTACTTCGGGCATGGCGATTGGGCGCAGGCCGCCCCGGGGCTGAAGACCCTCGACGACGCGCTGACGCTGCGCCGCGAGATCCTCGAAGCGTTCGAGGGGGCCGACGCCGCCGGCGACGCCGCGGAGCAGGCGCGGCTGCTGACCTTCGTGCTGATCGGCGGCGGTCCGACCGGGGTCGAGATGGCCGGCGCGATTGCGGAGCTGGCGCGGGACGTGCTGACGCACGACTACGACCTCCCGCGCAAGCGCGCCCGCGTGGTGCTGATCGAGGCGGGGCCGCGGGTGCTGGAAGCCTTCACGCCCGACCTGTCGGACAATGCGAAGCAGGCGCTGGAGGAGTTGGGCGTCGAAATCCGCACCGGCACGCGCGTGACCGGGATCGAGAAGGGGCTTGTGCGCCTGAAGGACGAGAGCATCGCGGCCGGCACGGTGATCTGGACCGCCGGCAACGAGGCGACGCCCGTCGCGGAGTGGCTGGGGGTCAAGCCGGGCCACGGCGGCCGGGTCGAGGTCGGCCCCGACCTGCGCGTTCCCGGCCAGCCCAGCGTTGCGGTGATCGGGGACGCCGCCCTGGCGCTGGATGCCCACGGCCAGCCCTTGCCGGGCCTTGCGCCGGTCGCCAAGCAGCAGGGGAGCTACGTCGCCCGCGCCATCCTGCGGCGGCTTCACGGGCGGCGCGTGCCGGGGCCGTTCGCCTACCGCGACTACGGCACGCTCGCCACCATCGGGCGCAACAAGGCGGTGGCGGAACTGGGCCGCGTCCACCTCACGGGCCGTCCGGCCTGGCTGATGTGGGCGGCGGCCCACGTCTTCTTCCTGATCAGCTTCCGCAACCGGGTCCTGGTCAGCGCGCAATGGGCCTTCGCCTACGTCACCCACCAGCGCGGCAGCCGCCTGATCATCGGGCCTGCGGCCCGGCGCATCGGGGCGGAGGGCGCCCCAGTGCTGCGCGGCGCTCAGCCGCCGGTGGCGAAGCCGGGGTAGAGCGTCATGCCGCCATCGACGAACAGCGTGGCGCCGGTCACGTAGTCGGCCGCGTCGGACGCCAGCCACACCGCGGCCTGCGCGATGTCGTCCGGCTCGCCGATGCGCTTGTAGGGCACGAGCGTCATCAGGTCGGCGTAGGCGGCCGGCGTATCCCACGCGGCGGTGTTGATCGGCGTGCGGATGGCGCCGGGCGCGATGCTGTTGACCCGGATGAAGTGCGGCGCCAACTCCTGCGCGATGCTTTCCATCAGCAGCTTGATCCCGCCCTTGGACGCGGCGTAGTTCGCGTGGCCGGCCCAGGGAATCTGCTGGTGCACGGAACTCATGCAGATCATCTTGCCCGCCGCGGCGGAGACGGAGGACACGACGCCGCGCCGCTTGAACTCGCGCGTGGCGGCGCGGCAGCACAGGAACTGGCCGGTCAGGTTCACGTCGATCACGGTGTTCCACTGCTCAAGCGTCATCGCGTCGAACGCCGAGTCCCGTTGCAGCCCGGCGTTGCTGACCGAGATGTGCAAGGTGCCGAACTGCGCGATGGCGGCGGCGTACATCCGCTCGACCTCGTCTTCCTTGCTCACGTCGGCTTGCAGCGTCATGGCGCGGCGGCCCATGGCCTCGATCTCGTGCGCCACGGCGTCGGCGGTTTCCGGATGGGTGACGTAGTTCACCGCCACGTCCGCGCCGGCGCGGGCAAGGCCCAGGGCGACCGCCCGGCCGATGCCGGAATTGGCCCCTGTCACCAGCGCCGGCTGCCCGGTGAGCACCGGGTAGTACGGCGCGGGCGGCGGCTTGCGGTCGGGCGTGGCGTTCGAGGCGGGATCTTTCGGATTGCTGTCGCTCATGGCGGGCCGCTCCAGAGGTTCGTCCAGGACCGCACCCTGGCACGTCCTGGCGGTCCCGGCTATCGCGCGGCCTCCGCCGCCCAGGGCGGCCGCGCGCAGCAAGCGCGATTGTGAGGAGCGGCGGCCTGCCCGGCCCTGCCGTCAGCGGCGGTCCTCGCGCTGCCCAAGCTGCTCGTGCGCGGGGCTGCGGGCGAACAGGCGATACGTTCCCCGACCGCCGGTCTTGGCTTGGTACAAGGCACGGTCGGCGTTGTCGAGCCAGGCCGCCGGCGGCACGCCCGGCATCGACAGCGCGATGCCGATGCTGACGCGGACCTCGACCCTGTGCCCTTCCAGGAACACGGGGTGGCTGACGCCTTCGAGCACGCGCTGCGCCAGCAGCGCCGCCGCCTGCTCGGACGCGCCCTGCATCAGGATCGCGAACTCGTCGCCGCCCAGCCGGGCCGCCACGTCGCCCTCCCGCACGCTGTTGCGGATGCGCTGGGCCACCGCGAACAGCAGGGCGTCGCCGGTCGCGTGGCCCAGGGTGTCGTTCACCTGCTTGAAGCCGTCGAGGTCGAGGTAGAGCACGGCGGAGCGGCGCTCCGCGGCATCGGCGCAGGCGTCCTCCAGGGCGCGCTGGAACACGACGCGGTTGGCCAATCCGGTCAGGCTGTCGTAGGACGCCAGGTACGCCGTGCGCCGCGCGTCCTGGGTTGCCTCCGTCACGTCCGCGCCGACCCCGCGGAAGCCGACGAAGCTGTTGGACCGGTTGAAGGTCGGGCGGCCCGTCAGCGACCACCAGCGCGGCTGCCCCGCCACATCGACCGGCACGACCAGGTTGGCAAAGGCCGACCGCGCTTGGAGCTGCTGGACCACGGGTCCCGGGGCGGCCACCCCGGCGAGAAGGGTGTTCACCTGCAGCAGCTCGAAGATCGAGCGGTTGGCCAGCAGCTCGGCCGGCGTCTGCGCGATGTCGGCGAAGCGGGGCGACACGTTCTTGAGCCGCAACTCGCCGTCGGTCTCCCACAGCCAATGGCTGCTGTTCGCCTCGAAGTCGCGCAGCAGGAGGCCGATCACGTCCGCCTGGTCCTGGAGCCTGGCTTCGTGCGTCACGCGCCTGACCAGGGTGCGGTTGATGAACAGCGCGGTGAACAGAATCAAGGGCGAGTAGCCCATCAGGAGGCCGAAGATCTGCAAATCCAGGAAACGGCCGGTCTGCGCCAGCATGAGCGAAGCGCCGAACGTCACCGGCGCCCAGAAGGCAAAGGCGACGCGCATCGGCTGCAGCACCCCTGCCGCCGAGATGATGCCGCCAGTGGTCGCGTACAGGATGCTGCGCTGATCGTCATCGGCGATGCCATTCAGCCCGGGAAGCAAGATCGCCCATAGCGAGCCAAGCAGCAGCACGGTCCCGACGTAGCAGCGCATGTAGCCTACAGACATCTCCGCCCTCATCAGCGGACTGGCCCTGCGGCGCCAAGAATGTCCGATGCAGAAAACTGCGCCGTACGTAATGACCAAAACGCCAAACGGAGCCACCCAGCCGATTGCGACGTGACTGCTGGAGAAGATCCAGTAAAGAAATCCCAAGGTAATTAGACCAGCAAAGATCATGACTTGAAACAACTGGGCAAGCATGTCCAGTTGCTCAAGACGGAGGCGCTCGGCCGCATCCGGCGGGCTGAGGCCGGTTTGCTTGTCGTCCATTTCAGCCCTTGATGCTCGTCAGCCGCTCGCCTCCGCCGGCGTGCACCCACGGAAAGAACATGCCCGTCCGAGCGGCATAGCTCGTATACTCCGACCCAAGATCACCCTGCGCCATCAGGCATTCCTCCTTGCGTGCAGCTATGACGTAGCAGACCAACAACGTGACAGGACCCACCCAGCACGTGCTACTAGCGGTTGCAAAGCACGTTGCTAACCAGAAAATCAGGTAGGAGGCGTAGAACGGGTGCCGCACGTAGCGGAACGGTCCGTCCTTGACCAGAACCGGCGGTCTTGTTGCGGCAAAAGCGACGGCCAAGCCATACGCTCTTGTCGTATGCACTGCCCAGGCAAACGACGCCAGCGATGCGGCCGAGAGAATCGGAGCGGCCGGCCAAAGCTGCGAAAGCCGCCCTTCGCAAACGGACCAAGTGAATACCGCCATAGTGGCGAGGCTCAAAGCCCCGATTAACCGCATGCCGAACGGCATGGGGCCGTTTGACCGGAAATGCCCGAGCATCCCCCAGGCGAAAGCCAGGAAGCACGCTGCGCCGAACGCCAACACTGCAAGCTTTTCCATCATCATGGCAGCACCGCGACAGTTTCGCCGTGGCTGAGACGAGCGTAACCTTCCAGTCCCTCACCTTGGACATCAAGCACCGGCACCATCCGGCGGACCATGTCGTATTGCTCGCGCATGCAGCCCAGCAGGTGGGTGGAGAACTTAAGCCCATGGTAATGGCGTGCGCCGGCCAGTTCGCGGAAGCGCAGACGGGCATAGAACGGGATGTGGTTGCGCCGCACGCATGAAACGACCAGCTTTGGGTCTTGGTGAAGGATCAAGTAGCCAGCCAGCCGGAACAGCAGGAACACGAGCGTCTTGTCTTCGGCCAGGTCCGGATGGCGGACCAGGCGGTTGATTTCGACGATGCTCGAGGCCAGCGCTGTGGAGTCGGCCTGCAGCAGGCACCCGATCTCCTCGGCGAACATGTGCTGGGCGGGAACACCTCCGGACATTCTGCCGTCAGCCTCGCGTTTCAGGACGCAGACCCGGGTGGACGCTACGGCCCGGCCGCCTTTGTAGATCACGACGGTCTGCGCGTCGGGATGGTTGTCGTACTCGTCGCTGTAAGCCTTGCTGCGGCGCGGTTCGATGTAGCCTTCGGCGAAGTAGCTCAGGTAACGCAGCTTGTAGCAATCCTGCTTGGTCCTCCGATCAAGGGCGAGCCGTGCGGTGAGATGTGCCGGGTCGCTGCGGCGCTGGGCATAGCCATGCCGGGCGAAGGGGGCGACCGGCGTCTGCGTTTGTAGGACCGTCAAGATGATGTTCCTTGCAAGTATCAAATTATGGACAGGATGACACGGCCGCAACTAAACAATTACAGGAAACGACCTGCCACTGATTATTGCACAAACTTAAGAAAATGGCGACTGCGACAATTGTCAGGCCTGCGCCTCGACTTCAGCGCGCTTCGTCATGCCTGGCGGCACAGAAGCACAGTCCTTGGTGGTCCAAGGCGATCTATACTGAGTCTGCTCGGTGCAGTAATTCGCTTATGCAAATCTATCGAGCATATGCTGGGAGGATGCGGGGGCGGCGGAAGATGGTCATTGCCATATCAATCTGAACGCCCGATCGAGAGCCGTTTTTCCCACTCTCAACCGCATCCCGAAATGACCGGCCGAGAGTTGCAGGGAAGGCCTGCGTCTTGGCAGCGGCCGGCTTTGAAACACGGGTGTTCAGGGCCATGGCCGTGCGTCACGCAAACGCCCAACACCCGGCGGCGGCGCAGTTCCGCCCCGCACCGCGGCATTCGAATGTCCTGCCCTCGCCTCCACCGGTCCCGCGCGTCGGCGTTCGGGCAAGTGCCGTCGCTGCACCTCGCCCGCGGCGCTGCGACCCCGGGCGACGCTGCGTGTCCAGCCGTGCGGACCGGGGGCGCCCGGCGCGCTGGCAGTCAGTTCGTGGTCACGACATGGATGTCGCCGTCGCGCTCGATCACGCTCACCGATACCTCGCGGGTGGTGCGGCTGACCAGCACGCTCACCCGGGCAGCGCCCAGCGACAGGTTGCGCAGCACCAGGCCGTCCAGGAACCCCGGCAGGTCCGGACGGTCGAAGCGCACGGCGCGGGCGGCCGGGTCGAAGCTGAGGCCCAGGCTGGCCTGCACGAGCGCCGGAAGCGTCGCGGCCGCCCAGGCCTGCGGCGCGCACGCGACCGGGTAGGACGTGGGTCCCTGGCCCGGCCGGCGGGGAAAGCCGCAGAACAGCTCCGGCAAGCGCCGCAGGTCCATGGCGTCGGCGCTGGCCTCCATGCCCTCGAACAGCCGCGCCGTCTCCGCCCGCAGGCCGAGCCGCGCCATGCCGAGCGCGATCATCGCGTTGTCGTGCGGCCAGATGGAGCCGTTGTGGTACGACATCGGGTTGTAGCGGGCCTCGTCGGACGCCAGCGTGCGGACGCCCCAGCCGCTGAACATGCGGGCTTCCAGCAGGCCGCGCGCCACCCGGCACGCCCGCTCGGGGGCGGCGATCCCGGCCATCAGGACGTGGCCGGCGTTGGAGGACCGCACCTGGCATTGCCGCCCGTCGCCGTCCAGCGCCAGCGCGTAGGTGCCGAGCCGCTCGCACCAGAACCGGGTCTCGAACGCCTGGCGCAGGTGCTCGGCCCGGGCTTCCAGCGCCGCCGCCTGCGCCTCCAGCCCCATCCGCCGGGCGATGGCCGCCCCGGCCCGGCGCGCCGCATACGCGTAGGCCTGCACCTCGCAAAGCGCGATTGCCCCGCGCGCCAGGCTGCCGTCGGCGTGGGAGATCGAGTCGTAGCTGTCCTTCCAGCCCTGGTTGGCGAGGCCGTCCTCCGTGCTGCGCTGGTAGCGCACGAAGCCGTGCCCGTCAGCCCGGCGGTCCATCCAGCCGAGGGCCAGGTCGAGGTGCGGCCAAAGCGCCTGCAAGCTGGCAAGGTCGCCGGTGCGGTCCAGGTAGGCGCCGGCGAGCATCACGAACAGCGGCGTGGAATCGACGCTGCCGTAATAGCGGCGGAACGGCACTTCCCGCAGCGCCGCCATCTCGCCGCCCCGCATCTCGTGCAGGATCTTGCCCGGCTCGGCCTCGGACGCCGGGTCGAACCCGGTGGCCTGCTCCTGCGCCAGGAAGCGGAGCACGCCCAGCGCCAGCGTCGGGTCGAACGCCAGCGTCAGCAGGGCGGTGATCAAGGCATCCCGCCCGAAGGCGGTGCTGAACCATGGAATGCCGGCGTAAGGGTAGGGGCCGGTCGGCTTCTCCGTGACGAGCATGCGCAGGTCGCTGGCCGACCGGCGCATGGCCTGCTCGAATGCCTCGTTGGGCGAGGACACGGCGGCGGCGCGTGCGGCGGCGGCACGCAGGCGGCGTTTCGCGTTCACGTAGGCCGCCAGGAACGCGGCACGCGGGCGCCGCGCCGCCGACTCGGGCTTGAAGGCGATCTCCAGGAACACCGTGGCCCGGGCGCCCGGCTCCAGGTCGAGCTCGAACACCGCGCTGCTGCCGGAAACCGCCTGCGGCGCCGGTTCGAAGGCGAGGCGCGTCGTGCGCACCACCGCATCCAGCCCGCGACAGGAAAGGGCGGCGCCGTCCTGCGTCAGCACGGGCGGCAGCCGGTCGCCCCGGCGCTCGCGATGCATGCCGCGCACCTCGAACAGGTCGGCGAAATCCGCCTCGAAGCGCAGTTCAAGCCGCACCCGGTGGCGAGCGAAGCCGAAGTTGCGCACTGCGATCCGCCCGTGGCAGGCGGCGTCGCCCAGGAACAGCGACCGCTGCACGTGGACCACGCCTTGCTCCAGCGCCGACGCGCCGAGGTCCGACATGGATGCGTTGGACAGGTCGGAGGTGAGCATCACGTTGTCGGCCCCCAGCGTGGAGCTGAGCAGCAAGGGCTGCACTCCGCCCAGCGTGAGCTCGAAGCGCGAAAGGCGCCTGGTGTCCAGGTAGTACAGCCCATCGGTGCCGCCCGGCACGGACAGGATGTCGCCGCCATGGTCGAACACGCCGAACGTGTCGCCGTTCTTGATGGTGCGGCAGCGCCGCTCCTGCAGCGAGACCGCGGCCGAAACGGAGAAAGGCTCGGGCGCCTCGGTGCCGGACTCGACAGCGTGGCTTGCGACGACGTTCATGGGCGGAGCCTCGGATGCGGATGGTGGGTCAGGGCTGGGCAAACGGTGCGGTCAGGCGGGGCTGGAAATGCGGGCGGAGCCTGGTTTCGGGGCGGGATGCGGGGGC